>JAYVEJ010000504.1:0-4121 GCA_043748885.1 Luteolibacter sp.
AAAGAGATGGAGGAACTCAATCTACGGCGCGAGACATTTCAGCCGAATTGGAACTACTCACTCGCACCAAAAACCATCATTTGATTTTGCGGGCGTCCAAAGGCCACAGCCATATCAATTAGGTTACCTTTGAGCGCGAACTCTTTGAATTGTTGAAACATCGCAGGTAGAGGTTTTTTGCGATCAAGGTAATTGCATGACCGACTTTTGCCGCCAAGCAATTTTTTCGGCAGATTCCAACTTGAACCTTGGCAGCCGATTCCTTTCGCATGAGCCTCCGGCCAATGGCCACGCAGAATCTCCATGCCCTACGCCGGCTGATCGACGATGTTGGCACGGTCGATCAGGTTGGCATCGAAGAGCGCGTCGCCAAATACGGCACCCGCAGTATCAAAAAGAACGCGAAAGTCTTCGGCTTGAAACTGGCGATGACGATGGTCGATCTAACCACCCTTGAAGGCAAGGATACGCCCGGCAAGGTCGCCTCGCTCTGTCAGAAAGCGCTCCATCCGCACGATGACACCGACATCCCCGCCACCGCAGCAGTTTGCGTCTATCCGGCGATGGTGAAACACGCCGCGAAGTATGTGAAAGGCACCTCGGTGAAAATCGCTTCCGTCGCCACCGCGTTTCCATCTGGCCAAGCGCCGCTTAAAACCCGCCTAGCAGAGGTCCGCGCCGCCGTCGCCGATGGGGCGGATGAAATCGATATGGTCATCAACCGCGGTGCCTTCCTCGCCGGGGAACTCCAGCTCGTCCAAGACGAAATCGTCGCTGTGTTAGAAGCCTGCGGTGAGTCCACGCTCAAGGTGATTTTAGAAACCAGCGAGCTTGAAACTTATGACAACATCCGCGCCGCTTCGTTCCTCGCGATGCGCGTTTTGCGCCCCGGCGATTTCATCAAGACCTCCACCGGCAAGACCCATCTCAACGCCACGCTCGGCAACAACCAGGTCATGTTAGAAGCCATCCGCGACCACTATTTCGAGACCGGTATCGAGATCGCCATGAAACCTGCCGGCGGCATCCGCACTGCCAAACAAGCACTCCATTTCTTGGTGGCCGTGAAGGAAACACTCGGCGACGCGTGGCTCACTAACACGCGCTATCGCTTCGGTGCCTCCGCCTTGCTCAACGATCTCGTCCGCCAACTCGTGAAGGAAAAAACGGGCCACTATCAGGCACCTTACACCTTCTCAGAATCTTCCTCTGCATACTGATATGCCCGCCAAAAAAACCAATCGCCCCGCCGCCCGCGAACTGCTTTTCGGCGATCTCTGGGAATACGATCCCGCTCCGGAAACTGCCAAGCCATTCATCGACGAACGCTATGGCCTGTTCATCAATGGCAAATTCGTCGCGCCCAAGACCCAGAAATACTTCGACTCTATCAGCCCGCGCAATGAGGAGAAGCTCTCGGAAATCGCCCTCGCCGGAGCTGCCGATGTCGATGCCGCCTACCAAGCAGCCGCCACCGCATTCACTTCGTGGAGCAAACTCCCCGGCACCGAGCGCGCGAAGTATTTATTTCGCATCGCCCGTCTCCTTCAAGATCGAGCCCGCGAGTTCGCCGTCGCCGAAACCCTCGACGGTGGCAAGCCGATCAAGGAATCCCGCGACTTCGACGTGCCAATGGCCGCCGCGCATTTCTTCTATCACGCCGGCTGGGCGGACAAGCTCGGTTATGTCACTCCCGGTCGCACGCTGGAACCGTTAGGAGTGATCGGCCAAGTGATTCCCTGGAATTTTCCGCTGCTCATGCTCGCGTGGAAAATCGCCCCCGCCCTCGCCACTGGAAATACCGTCGTCCTCAAGCCGGCGGAAACGACGTCTATCACCGCGCTTAAGTTCGCCTCCATTTTGCAAGACGCAGGACTGCCACCGGGCGTCGTCAACTTCGTCACCGGTGCCGGAGAAACCGGAGCCGCCGTCGTCAATCACCCGCTTGCCGCGAAGATCGCCTTCACCGGCTCCACTCCTGTCGGCAAAGCGATCCAACGCGCGCTCGCCGGCACCAGCAAACGCCTCACCCTCGAACTCGGCGGCAAGGCGGCTAACATCGTTTTCGAAGATGCGCCGCTCGACCAAGCCGTCGAGGGCATCATCAATGGCATCTTCTTCAACCAAGGCCACGTCTGCTGCGCCGGCTCACGCTTGTTAGTCCAAGAATCCATCGCCGATAAAATTCTATCAAAACTCAAAGTGCGCCTCCGGACCCTCCGCACTGGCGACCCGCTCGACAAAAATACCGACATCGGTGCCATCAACTCCCAAGCCCAGCTCGACCGCATCACCGAACTCGTCGCCTCGGGAGTCACCGAAGGCGCGGAAATCTATCAGCAGCCGTGCGAACTGCCGAAGAAAGGTTACTACTTCCCCCCCACCCTGTTCTCTAACGTCTCACAAAGCCACCGCGTCGCCCGCGAGGAAATCTTCGGCCCGGTGCTCGCCATCCTCACCTTCCGCACGCCTGAGGAAGCTGTCGAAAAAGCCAACAACACCCGCTACGGCCTCAGTGCCGGCGTCTGGACCGACAAAGGCTCGCGCATCTTGAAAATGTCCACCGAGCTCAAAGCCGGCGTCGTCTGGGCTAACACTTTCAACAAATTCGACCCCGCCTCCCCCTTCGGCGGCTACAAAGAATCCGGCTTCGGCCGCGAAGGCGGCAAACAAGGGCTGCTGGATTATGCCCGACTCGTCTAATTTCAATCCGACAGATCCGACCTATCAGACCGATGCTTAAAATCACCAAAACTCCCAAGTGCTACGTCGGCGGTAGTTTCATCCGCTCAGAAAGCGGCCGGGTCTATCCGCTGAATGATGTCACCGGAGCGTTCTTCGCTAACATCCCGCTCTGCACTCGCAAGGATTTGCGCAATGCCGTGGAAGCCGCCGCCAAGGTAGGTCCGGGGTGGGCCGCGCGAAATGCCTACAACCGCGGCCAGATTCTCTATCGCCTCGCGGAAATGTTGGAGGCGCGTGCTGCTGAAATGGCGGATGCTATATCTCTAGCAGGTATCTCTAGCAAGGATGCCGAGCGCGAAGTTGCGGCTAGTATCGAGCGCATCGTCCACTATGCCGGTTGGACTGATAAATACCAAGCACTGCTCGGCAGTGTGAACCCAGTGTCTTCACCGCATTTCAATTTCACCGTCACTGAACCAATGGGGATCATCGGCATCGTCGCGGCGGATGAGGCTCCGTTGTTAGCACTGCTGTCGCTCGTTCTACCCGCCATCACCAGTGGCAATACGGTGGTCGCGCTGGCCTCCACCACGCAGCCTTACCCGTCCATTCTGCTCGGTGAAATGCTTGCCGCCAGCGACCTGCCCGGCGGCGTAGTCAATATTCTAACTGGTCGGCGCGAAGAACTCCTCCCGACCTTCGCCACCCACGCCCATCTGCGTGGGCTTGCCGCAGTCGCTAACCTAGAGGAACGCATCACCTTGCAGACCGGTGCAGCGGACAGCATCAAGCGACTCAAGCTGATCGCTGCGGAAACTCCAGTCGATTGGTATGCGGAAAAGGCTCAAGGACTCTACGAAATCCACGATCACTTGGAGTCGAAAACCACCTGGCATCCCATCGGCGCGTGAGCTGCTGTTAGCGATTCTCCATCATCCCCCGGTAGCGCCACGGCGCGTAGCCTTCCTTGAGCAGTTTGTCCTGATAGAGTCCGCAAGCACTGACTTTCCACACCGGAAATGGCCCAGCCTCGTAGGCCGTGAGTTCTTTTCCTGGCACCTTCCAGTTTACGAACAACACCACATGTTTGTCATTGAGCAAAATGTCGCCAGCTCGCAAATCCTGCCACGAAGCCAGCGGATCACAGATCTGATGAAGGTCGCGAGTGGCAACAGACCGTTTAAGATTCCAACAGCGCGAGACAAAGCCGGAGCAATCAATGCCGCAAGATTCGGCGCTAGCACCGGCGTCACCGAGCTTGCGTTTCGCCGCGTCTGCGACGTCGCCCGCTTTTTTCCCGGCGGCGATCTTTTGCAGGAATGACTCCGGCGTGTCGAAGCCGCCCCACTGATAGGGCATACTCTGAGCCGCCACTCCCGGCTGCCACCAACCGCGTTGCGCGAGAGTTAGATCCGGCGTGTGAACCATGATTCCCT
>JAYVEJ010000505.1:0-4108 GCA_043748885.1 Luteolibacter sp.
AACTGGCTGCGATCTCGATCCAACGAGCTGATTTCCACGGTGAGTGGAATTACATGATCAGCCCTAGAGTTTGATCATTTATTTTGCGGCGAACCCTAAACCTCGCGCTGAACGCCATTTCACCGGCAAGACGGTGAAGCTAGAATGTGTTCCGGCTGTCTCAGCCGGATGCAGGAATACCCGACTGAGACAGTCGGGACACCTTGCCGCTTGACCACTCCGCCGATGTGTCACATCAATGTATCACAATGAGAAAGACCAATATCCGTGAGTTGAAACACGCAACCTCCACCGTGCTCGAGTGGGTGGAGCTCGGAGAGTCAGTGGAAATCACCCGGCGCAATAAGGTGGTGGCCATCATTTCTCCGCCGCCGCGTCCGCGTCCGAAGACGATTGCGCGACCGGATTATGAGGCCCGGTTGAAAGCGATTTTTGGGGATCGGGTGCTGCCGACGACCGCCACCGAGCTGATGGACTACGACCGCGGTGACCGATGAAAGCCTACGCAGATACTGCATTTCTAGTTTCCGTGCATACCCGCGACGGGACCACTCCTGCCGCTGTGGGACGGATGAAACACCAGACTCTGCCGCTGCCGTGGACGTGGTTGCACGAGCTGGAATTTAGGAATGCAGTGCGCCTGCGGACGTTTCGCCGCGAGATGGACTCAGACGAACTCATTCGCGCGCTGAACGATCAGCGGGCCGACCTCGATGCCGGAGTTTATCTATCAGCAGTGCCGCCATCGGCTGACGTCGCTCGCGAGACGGAGCGGCTAAGTGGGATTTTCACCAAAACTCTCGGCACCCGGTCGCTGGACATTCTCCATGTTTCGCACGCGCTCGTGTTAGGCATCAAAGAATTTCTCACCTTCGACACTCGCCAGGCAGCCTTGGCGAAGGCCGTGGGACTAAAAGTGCCCAAGCTTTGACCCCATGATTGATGACCATCGTCCCGATCCCGACGCCTTGTTAGCCCAAATCCAGCGGGAGGAAAACTAGGAGAAAAAGGGGCGACTCTACATTCTGCTAGGGATTTGCCCGGGTGTGGGGAAAACTTACGCGATGCTGTTGTTAGCCCGCCAGCGCCAGAGCGACGGACTCAACGTCGTGGTCGGTGTGGTGGAAACTCACGGCCGCAAGGAGACCGCCGCGCTGTTGGATGGCTTGACGATTCTGCCGCGGCGGAAGATCGCGCAT
This sequence comes from Luteolibacter sp., assembly GCA_043748885.1. Taxonomy (GTDB): domain Bacteria; phylum Verrucomicrobiota; class Verrucomicrobiia; order Verrucomicrobiales; family Akkermansiaceae; genus Luteolibacter. The sequence continues at coordinate 1,200 of JAYVEJ010000505.1, forward strand.
GGCGGTCATGTGCTCGAGGAATTTGATTTGGATACGGCGATCCAACGCAGGCCGGATCTTTTGTTAGTCGATGAACTGGCGCACACCAACGCGCCCGGCAGCCGTCATTTGAAGCGCTATCAGGACGTGCTGGAGCTGCTGGATGCCGGCATCGACGTCTGCACCACGCTCAACGTCCAGCACATCGAGAGTCAGGTGGACATCGTGCGGCAGGTGACCGGAGTGGCGGTGCATGAAACGGTGCCGGACTCGCTGCTAGACCGTGCGCATGAGATTCAGCTCGTCGATTTGAGCGTGGAGAAACTCATGGTCCGGCTGGGTGAGGGTAAGGTTTACATGGGAGAACGCGCTCAAGCCGCCGCCGAAGGCTTTTTCCGTGAGGGGAATCTAACTGCCCTGCGCGAACTCGCGCTGCGCTTCACCGCCGAGCGGGTGGACCGCGATCTGGAGGACATCCGCAAGGCGCGGCGGGTCAGCAGTCCGTGGAAAACCAACGCGCGGCTGATGGTCGGCGTGGGGCCGACTCCGTATTCGGAAAGTCTGATCCGCTGGACGCGCCGTGCGTCCGGCCGCCACGGTTGTCCGTGGCTCGCGACGTGGGTGGAAGGCACGCAGCCGCTCACCGAAGCCGAGCAGGATTTGTTAGCCCGCAGTCTTGGGTTGGCCAGGCGTCTCGGCGCGGAGGTGGTGCATGCCACTGGCGATGATGTGGCGGCCACTCTGCTGCAAGTGGCACGCGAGAGAAACGTTTCGCAAATCATCGTCGGCAAGGCTAACCGGCGCTCGTGTTGGAAACAAACCCTAGCGGACAAGATCATCGCGGGCAGCGGCGACATCGACGTGTGTGTGGTCCGGCCAGTGATAGGTCGCGCATCGAGCCGCCCGGAACCCCGACGGCGGCGGCAGATCGAGACGGATGCCCTGCTGTGAGTGACTCAGAGCGCGGCGCTCGCTCCGGAAATGGAGAAAGGTCTATCAGAAGCACTTAGAATCATCAACACGGTGATCGACGCAGATACGGCGCTGGTCGTTCGGCGGCTTGATCGTTCCTTGCCAGCCACCGCCCACGCTGCAAGCACCTGGCAGCCGGAGGAACATGAACTCGCCTTTGCGAACTGATCATACATGAACAAGCAGGTGGCCGGTCGCTTCACCGACACCCTGCCGCAATCCTTGGCGACGTGGTTCCCGCTCCAAACGGCCACCTCGGTAATGGGCGTGCTCGGCCTGCGACTGGCGGGGGAATCCGTGAAAATGGACTTCATCCAGGCGGTCAGCCAGGCGGAGGTATTGGAGAAGTCCGAGCGGCTGCGGAGAAACCTGTTGGACAGCGTTTCCCATGAGTTGAAAATTCCACTGGCAGTCATCCGCGCATCCATCGAGGGGATGGGCGCGGTCGCTAACAATTCTTACGTCGTGGAGATCGACACCGCCAGGAAACGCCTCCAGCGGCTGGTGGACGGCCTGCTCCAAATGACGCGGCTGGAATCCCAAGTCGTCGAGCCGCAGCTCGAATGGTGCGACGTGAACGAACTCGTGGAAGCTGCATTGAAATCAGCGGGCGACTCGCCGGTGGAACTGACAGTCCGCCATGCCGAGCAAAAGCTGCGGCTGACCGTCAGGGATCACTGCCCCGGCCTGCCGCCGGGCGAGGAGGGCCGCGTGTTTGGCAAATTCTATCTGGCACCGGGAGCACCGGCGGGTGGGACCGGACTCGGGCTTTCGATAGCCCGCGGCTTCGTCCAAGCGCTCGGCGGCGACCTCGCTGGCTGGAATCACCCGCAGGGCGGCGCGGTTTTTGAAATTTTGCTCAAGGCAGATTTCCTCGCGCAAGAAGCCGACAGTGCTTGTGCCCCAGAGCGGATCGCGGAATCTTCCGACGCATGACCGCCCTGATCATCGACGACGAAATCCAGATCCGGCGCTTGCTGCGGCTGGCGTTAGAGTCGCGGGACTACACCGTCCGCGAGGCGGAAACGGGGCGGCTTGGGTTGCAAGAAGCCGCATTTCACCGGCCGGACGTGGTCCTGCTAGACTTGGGGCTGCCCGACATGGATGGCCTCGAAGCTTTAAAAAACCTCCGCGAGTGGAGCGCGGTGCCGGTGCTCATTCTATCAGTGCGCGATCAGGAAGATGTCAAAGTCGCCGCCCTCGAAAACGGCGCGGATGACTATGTGACCAAGCCATTTTCCACGGCTGAACTCGTCGCCCGTTTGGCCGTGATTCAGCGCCGTCACCACGGCAATGAGTCGCCCGAACTCGTCGTCGGCCCGCTGACAATGCACTTGGACCGACATGAAGTGATCCTCTCCGGCGAGTCGTTGAAAATGAGTCCCACCGAGTATGCGTTCCTCCTCGCGCTGGCCCGCCACGCCGGGAAAATCGTCACCCAGCACCAACTTTTACGCGAAGTCTGGGGCCAGCAAGGCGACGGCCAAACTCACTACCTGCGGGTTTACGCCAATCATTTGCGGAAAAAACTGGGTGACAAACTGGTGATCCAGAACGAGGCCGGAATCGGTTATCGGCTGTTAGGGCCGGCCTGACCTGGAGTGCGCGAAGCTCTGCTCGCGCCCAGGTAGATTCAGCTCTGCTGGATGCGGTGCGGACCTCTTCCTCTTCTCTTCAACCGAAGAGCTCCGCGCCGCATGGAGCAGAGCATCCATCCACCATGGCTGGAGCAGAGCATCCAGCACTCCAGATTAACTTTAGACTTCCGAACTAAATCCCGCGTGGTAATTATCCCTCCGTGCAATCCATTTGCTGCTTACTTTTCTCCCCGATCCTTGTTTTCGCGTGCGTCCAGTGCAGCCCGATCGGCCCACCGCCGGGGGTGCGGGATCATTACCGGCCCTACACGCCACCGTCGTCGCTGCCGCCAGTTAGATCTTCCGGCGGGACTTCACTTT
>JAYVEJ010000506.1:0-4094 GCA_043748885.1 Luteolibacter sp.
TGAAACACTGCGGACACCCTAGATTCCCGTCAAGGATTTAGAGGCCACGCGCTAGGTCGCGATTTCCTGCATTTTCGCGATCTTTCAAGGTTTTTGCCCTGAAGATTGACGCTTGGCATTCGGCATGCACAATCCCGCCGCCGGGCGGAAAAAACCGTTTCGGCATCTTGAAAATACTGTCATGACCACCATCGCCATCAACGGATTCGGCCGCATCGGCCGCCTTGTTTTCCGTGCCCTCGTCGAACAAGGCCACCTCGGAACCACCTTCAACGTCGTCGCCGTGGGCGACATCGTTCCTGCCGATAACCTTGCCTACCTCTTGAAATACGACTCCACGCAGGGTCGCTTCGCAGGCACCGTTTCCTCGAAGAAGTCCTCCCCTGAGCTCGAAGAAGACGACATCATCGTCGTCAACGGCCACGAAATTAAGGTTGTTAGCGCCCGCAGCCCCGAAGGTCTGCCATGGAAAGAACTCGGAGTAGATGTGGTCATCGAGTCCACCGGCCTTTTCACCGATGCCGCATTGGCCAAGGGCCACATCACTGCCGGTGCCAAGAAAGTCATCATTTCCGCACCTGCCAAGGGCGAGGACGCCACCTTCGTCGTCGGCGTCAATGACGACCTCTACGATCCCGCAAAACATCACATCATCTCTAACGCAAGCTGCACCACCAACTGCCTTGCACCGATCGTCCACGTCCTGCTCAAGGAAGGATTCGGCATCGCTGAAGGTCTAATGACCACCATCCACTCCTACACCGCCACTCAAAAAACGGTGGACGGTCCATCCAAGAAGGATTGGAAAGGCGGTCGCTCTGCCGCGATCAACATCATCCCATCCACCACCGGCGCGGCGAAAGCTGTGGCGCTCGTCTGCCCTGAAGTGGCTGGCAAGCTCACTGGCATGTCATTCCGCGTGCCGACTCCAACGGTCTCGGTGGTCGATCTAACGGTGAAGACCGAGAAGCCGACCTCCCTCAAGGAAATCACCGCCGCCCTCACCCGTGCTTCGGAAACTTACCTTAAAGACATCCTCGGCGTGACCAGTGACGAAGTGGCTTCCACCGACTTCATCCATGACGCACGTTCCTCGATCTTCGACGCTGGCTCGTCCATCGAGCTGAACTCCACGTTCTTCAAGCTCGTCAGTTGGTATGACAACGAGTGGGGCTACTCCAACCGCGTCATCGACCTCCTCACCGACGTGGTGAAAAAGGGAATCTGATTTCTGCGATCTATCAAAAACGGCGGTCCACTAGGGCCGCCGTTTTTTTGCGCAACAAGTGCCATCCCACTCACCCGAACGCCTTCAGGAACCCCACCTCGATTGCTAACGGCTCAAACGCGTTGGTCTCTAACGTCCGCCGCAGCGAGTCGAGCGCTTCCATCCGTTTGAGCAAGCGCCCCTCCGTTTCCGCTGCGGCGATCGCCTGCAAGGCCGGGGCGGAGCCGGGAAAATCCAGCCCGCCGGCATTCACTTTCATTCGCAGTAAGTCAGCCATCCACGCCATCAGCACGTCGAAGAGCCGGTTCCGTGAGTCCAAGTATTCTGCCTCTGCCGCCGCTTTGTGGAAATCCTCGCGCTCCTTGAGCCAGCGGCCATCCGTCGAGTCTCGGTAAGCCGCTAACTCTTCTTTTTCCGCCGCCTTCGCTGCCGCGTCTGCCTGCTCGCGGTATTCTGCTAGAAACGATGCGAATGCCGCCTTCAAGTGCAGCGCCGCGATGGGCGTGCCAAAGCCCCGCGCGGCCACTCCGTTGAGCGCACTCACCAGCTCCGCCCCGCCATGCGCCAGCAACGGATCGCCACCAAACAACGGCAGCCGCGTGCAGCGCGAAATCACCGTCGGTAGCAGCCGTTGCGGATTGGCCGTTAGGAGAAGCAGCAGTGTGTTGCGCGGGGGTTCTTCGAGAGTCTTGAGAAATGCGTTCGCCGCTTGGTCGTTCATGCGGTCCGCCTCGGTGATGACGCCCACCTTGCACGCGCCGCCGGGTGCGGCGAGATGCAGCGTTTGCTCGAGATCGCGGATTTCATCCACCCCGATCCGGCGCGACTTCATCCGTGGGCGGATGATCCGCACCCAGCCGCTCTCTAACTCATCGAGCGGCGGCGTGGCCACCACCACCGGCTCGCCGAACAAATCGAAACCGCCGCCAGCCGCCGCCCCGTTGACCCGTTGGATCACCCGCGCCGCGAGGTTTTCCTTGCCGCTGCCATGTGCGCCGCTGATGAGAAACGCGTGCGCCAAGCGCCCGCGCTCGTGCGCCGCTGAGATCAATTCAAATGCCCGTTGTGCCAAATACGCCATGCGCCGCCATCCTCTCCCGAACCCCCGCCGAGGCAATCCGAAATCCGCCCCCCCACGATTTCCCCATGGACTGCGGTGGCAAAGCGCAGCGTCGCCACCGCTTTGGATTCTTCGGTAGCCGCCATTCGCCCAAAAAGATCCATCATCACTCATCAACCTTCTTCACAGCCAGTGAACCACCCCCTGAGCTATCTTTCACTGCGGCGACCATTTCCTCCATGCCTTGCTTAATCTCGCCGATTTGGGGATGGACCTCCTTGATGAGGTCGTGCTCGGCGCGGGCCAGTTTCTCGATGCGCTGGGCCTGCTGGCGGAGTTCATCGAGGAGGTTATTTTGGGTGGTGGAAATGCGGTGCATCCACCAAAAGCAGACGCCCCAACAGATGGTGCCGACAATCGTCAGCCAGAAGGCGAGGTGATTCAGGTCCATGGGCGGGAAGATAGTTAGCAAAACCGGTTTGGCAAAGCGGGAGGATCTCAAGAGGCGTGGGACTCTTGTTCCCCCCATTCATCTGCAAGAGCCCCTTTCCTCACGCCTCTCCGCCGATTTAAGTCGCGCCTTCCGGTCGCGCTTCACCCCTCCCCCGGCCACACTTTTTCACCGGCACCGGCTTCGCAATTCCCGGTTACCGTTATTTCGCAGTCCCCCGGCAGTTCTATTGGAAAGCTTGGACTGCAAGCCATCAACGGTGGCTGTGACTCAGAGGGGACCGTTTGGTTTTAAACATCGTGCGCTCGAAGAAGGATGGGCCAGTTTGCCCGCAGAGGATCTCAATGGTGGACCCATTTCATCGACCATCCTCCTTGAAATTTAAAAAAACTTTACTTTCAAGGTATGATTTGAGATTGAATTTTTCGTGCTGTCCCTGCATGAAAACATATCCCTACCTGAAAGTTATCGCGGTCGCTTGCGTCGGTGCCTTGGCATCTTGCGCGACCCCATCTAAAACCACTCGGCTGCCGGTATCGGCAACCCTTCGTCCTGATTCCTCCCTCACCGGGCAGGTGCTTCAGGAAGTCAATTCCTACCGCCGCGACCACGGCGCGTCGGACCTCGAGCGCCACGCTGGGCTGGATCGTCTTGCCCAAGAGCATAGCGAATACCTGATGGCGCATCGTGGCACGTTCAGCCTCAGTGGCAAAAACGTCAGCCATATTGGCTTCGAGGGGCGCACCTTGATAGCCCGCGAACGCTTCCAGATGGAGAGCGTGAGCGAGAACGTCGTAGCTGCCAGCCATCTTGGAAAAAACCCGGCACCGACGCTGGTCAAACTGTGGTCCGAATCCAAAGACCACGAATACAACATGCGCGGTTCCTGGACGGACACCGGCATCGGCTTGGTGGTGGATAGCGATGGAATGGTCTTCTGCACCCAACTGTTTGCCACCGTCAATTACTCGCAGTTGGCGTCGCGTCAGCGTTTCAGCGGATTCTGAGCCTAACCAAGACCGTGCCCGATTTGGTCCTCGAAATCGCCCTTTATTCCCGCGGTCTTCACCGGATTGCGGGAATCGACGAAGCGGGTCGTGGGCCACTTGCGGGTCCGGTGGCGGCGGCGGCGGTCATTTTACCGAGGAACTTCAGTTGCCCCGGTCTCGACGATTCCAAAAAGATTAGCCCTCTCAAGCGGGAGCTACTTTTCGAACGGCTGACCACGGATCCCGCGATTTTCTGGGCAGTGGCCACCGCAGACCGCGAGGAAATCGATCAGCTCAATATCCTCAAGGCTACGCATTTGGCCATGCGCCGGGCTGCGGAAGCCCTCGATCCTCTGCCAGATCATT
>JAYVEJ010000507.1:0-4091 GCA_043748885.1 Luteolibacter sp.
GCGGTGCGGTTGGCGGTCATTTGCTGGTTGCTCGCATCCCGGGAAATGACGATGGCCGCCGGGATCGCGTCCATCAGCGCCTCGACTTCCTGCCGCCGCGCCCGCTCCGCCGCCTCGCTTGCCAGCAACGCCTCCTCCACCTGTTTGCGCTTGGTGATTTCCATCACCACCCCATGCACACCCCGGATCGTCCCGTCCCCGGCTGATACCGGATGGTAACTCGCCAACCAATGGCGCTGCGGCTCGTCCGCTCTAGGGATGCTGGCTCCTTGCACCTCGCGATTCAGCACCGGCAACCCGGTTTCAAGGACTTGGCGCAGCAACGGTTCGACCACGTCCGCCAGCTCGGGAGTCAGCAATTCTCGGAGCGTGCGGCCCACATGTTGCTCGACCGGCAGACCATTCATCTCGGCCATCTCCCGGTTGACCCGCACAAAGCGTAACTCCGTATCAAAGAAAAACAGCCCCACCGGAGCGGTGGCATACAAGCTGGTCAACTCTTCTGCCTTCCGCGCCACCAGCTCCTCCTCCGCATGTCGCCGTTGGCGGCGCACCTCCGCCTCGGCCAACTCACGGCTCACCGCAGATGCCAGTTCGGCCAGCCGGTCTTTCAGCAAAAAATCGTCAGCTCCAGCTCTCATCATGGCCACCGCCCGCTCCTCACCCACCTCGCCCGAGACGACGATAAACGGCAAATCCAGCCCGCACGCCCGCACCATTTCCAGTGCCGCAAACCCGCTCAACTGCGGGAGCTGGTAAGCGCAGATCACCACCTCCCACGCTTGGCATGCCAGTGCCGCCGTCAGTTCCGCAGCCGTCTCGACCCGTTGCGACTGCGGCTCATAGCCGCCCTCCCGCAATTCGTGCAGCACCAAGCGCGACTCCGTCTCGCTGTCCCCCACGATTAAAACTCTCAGTGGCGTTTCCATCTCAAATCGCGGGTTGTTCCAATTTCACCGCCTCTTCGGGATTTCGATTTGGTAATTCCAGATTGCCATCACAGAAACGCGATCTTCCACTAATTGCCTACGAGGGAAAGACGAAAGTTCTAAGGTCTGCGTCCATTCCCGTCTGCGCTCTTCTCTGGAGCTTTCGCCTCAAGTCCAAGCTAGTCGAAAGCGTTGACACCATCATTTTCCACGAAACCATACAAATCCGCAGCGCCATCGTCCGCAATTGAATCCCTGCTGAGCCAGCGCCCGATATTCGGGTTGTAGTGGACTCGAGCTGAAGTCGCCATGAATACCAAATGCACGAGTGGCAGTAGGATAATTTTGAAATGTTTATATTCGATTTGACATAAATCTTTAGAAGAATTGCGGAGCCTGTGACAAGCAGCAACTTACCCGGCGCAAACATTGCGCCTCTCCGCTAAATTCTTCACCCGCCACAATCCCCGCCACGTCCGCCCCGCTCAGTCGCAAGAACCTCCCCGAAAACCCCACCCCGGACGACATCCTCAACGCCTTCCTCGACTCCCCCACTGCCACCCCCCAGCGAGTCCTACGGCCGCCAGGAAGAAGCCATCCTCGAACTCTTCGCCGGCAACAACGTCATCCTCAACACCCCCGACCGGCTCCGGGAAATCGTTGGTCGCCCTCGCCCTTCAGTTCAAATCCCTCGGCCAGGACCGCCGCTCCTACTACACCGTCCCGATCAATGAATGGGGTCGTAGCTCACGGATTAACATCAAGCAGGCACGAAGCGCAGTACCACCTTCCGGCCGAGAGCGGCGGCGGCTTTTCCAAGGCTGTTCACCGTGAGCGAGGGGTTTGAGGGATCGAGCATCCGGTCGAACGAGGCCCCCGGCTGGTTTTCATGCGCGAGGCCAGTTCGGTCTTGGTGACGTGTTCCTGCTCAAGGATCTGCTGGAGTTGGAGGGAACCACGCGCTTGAGGGCCAGCACTTCCACCTCGGGAAGGATGACTTCCCCGGCGAGGAATTCGCGGAAGTCGCTGCCACGGTGGGCGTTTTGAGATGGTTTTGTTTTCATCGGTTGGATCGAATCAATTTCTGAAGCTCATCGTGGTTGCCAATGAAGAAGAAAACCAGTTCTGCCGGTGACCCGATGAACACGAATGCCAGCCTGTCATCCAGGCCGACACGGCATTCGAAAATCGTCTTGGTAAGGCGACGGATTCCGATACCAGAATGCATATGAGGCCGTCCCCAGTTCTCAAGAACCCCGTTGATTGCATCACCGATTTCCTGTCGCTCCGACTTTGACTTGGAGCGGATTTGTTCCAGCAATTCCTCAGTGACCCTTGCCTTCAAGGAGGGCTTCGATGTCTCCGGTGAAGTCTTGGAGCTTTCCTTCCCTGCGGGCTTTTTCGATTTGGCCATGGGTTCGTTGGTCGAATTGTTTCAATTCCATCGCTGTCGCTCCGTATTCGCGCGTCGCATAATCCATGGACTCCACTGCGACCGGGCGGAGGGCGACGATTTTGCCGTCCACCACAATTCCAATGTCGTCCCCTTTGAGCGCCCGGCGCAGCAGTTCGGAAAGATTGCCCCGGGCGGCAGTCGGCGTAAGAGTCAGCATGCTCATGACTAGAAAGTGACGCATCTCCGTCGCAAATGCGAGCAGCATTTCAAGTCATTCCCCCCACCTCCTTTCGCTTCATCAAAAAACTTTGCGCCCCTCCGGGTCCATCGCGCCTTTGCGGTAAACTGTTCCTGACTCAATCTTCCCGCATGGCCGCCCCTCTCAACCGCAAGAACCTCCCCGAAAACCCCACCCCGGAGGACATCCTCAACGCCTTCCTCGACTACCTTACCGCCACCGACACCGACCCCTGCGACCACCAAGAAGAAGCCATCCTCGAACTTTTCGCCGGCAACAGCGTCATCCTCAACACCCCCACCGGCTCCGGGAAATCGCTCGTCGCCCTCGCCCTCCAGTTCAAATCCCTCTGCCAAGACTGCCGCTCCTACTACACCGTCCCGGTCAAGGCACTCGCCAACGAGAAATTCCTCTCCCTGTGCCATGTCCTCGACCCGGCAAACGTTAGCATGATCACCGGCGACGCCACCGTCAACCACGACGCCCCGGTCATTTGCTGCACCGCCGAGATCCTCGCCAACATCGCCCTCCGCGACGGAGCGCACGCCCCGGTGGACGACGTCATCATGGACGAGTTCCACTACTACTCTGACCACTCGCGCGGCGCCGCCTGGCAAATCCCGCTGCTTACCTTGCCGCGCGCCCGCTCGAGTTCGAATATTCCACCACTCAGCTCTAGGAAAAAGTCGCCGAGCTCAACGAACAAGGCCGCTCCCCGGTTTACCTCGTCCACTTCACCCAAAACGCCTGCGCCGCCATCGCCCGCGCCCTCGACGACGCCGATTTCCGCTCCCCCTACGGCCGCGAACTCTCGAAAATCCTCCGCCACAGCGTCGGCATCCACCACGCGGATTTCCCCCTTTTCCCCTTGCTATACACGTATGACAAAGCCAGGCTGACCCCATGTTAGCCATCAGACTCCATCCCGATATCGAGAGCCGACTCGAACGTCTGGCCAAGAAGACCGGACGGACCAAAACATTTTATGCCCGCGAAGCAATTCTCGAGCACTTGGAAGACTTGGAAGACACCTATTTGGCTTCCCGGCGCTTGGAAAGTCCGGCGAAAATCTACTCAGCCGGGGAAGTGAAGCATGAACTGGGCCTATAGTTTTGATGAACGGGCATTCAAGGAATTGCGTAAGCTCGGCACCCAGGCTCAGCACGACATTATCTCCTACCTCGACGGAAGGATTTCAGGCGAGGGCGATCCTCGTCGTTTCGGCAAAGGCCTCAAGGCGGACTTGTCTGGATTGTGGCGTTACCGAGTCAGCGATTACCGCATCCTTTGCCAGATCAGAGATAGAGAGCTTCTAGTGCTCGTGGTGGCTGTCGGACATCGCAGGGATATTTACGAGTGAGCGAACACCTAGCAGCCTGTCGGACTTAGAACCCAAACCCCCTGAACAAATCCGCCTCGGGCCACGTATGGAGGAAATGTCCGCCCGTTTCGTCAACATCGACCACGACACTCCGATGCTCCTGCCGCCCGACCTGCGCGACTGGGTCTCACCCGGCCACATGGTCCA
>JAYVEJ010000508.1:0-4078 GCA_043748885.1 Luteolibacter sp.
TTGTGACATTCAAAGCGGATACGCCGTTTTCCTTAAACTCGCTGGATGTGGAACTCGCCTGTGCGCGGCGGTTGTGTCTCTCGCTGGGGAAATCCGCGAAGCGGGAGGACGCGGTCGCAAGGCTCGGAGAAGTATCTATCATTCATCACGCCCGCTATCATCAGCGGAAAATGCAAGGCGTGCCGGCCGATCTAACGCCACCGCAGTCTGGGCAGTTAGTTGGCACGCTGGTGGAGCTGGGCGAGGGCGAGTTCTGGGCTGGTCTCCACCGGCACGCACCCTTTCTCAGCCCCGATCCGGCGGGGGATTCCGGGCTGGTGATGACCGAGCACTCGCCATCGCGGGCATGGTTAAAACTGGAGGAAGCCACGCGGTTCTTTGGTTTAAGTTTCACCCACAAAGACATCGTCGTGGAACTCGGTTGTGCGCCGGGTGGTGTGGTCATGGCGTTGCTAGATCGCGGCGTGTCCGTCGTCGGCGTGGACCCCGCAAAGATGGCGGCGGGGGTGATGGCCTCGGCGATTGCCAACCGCGAGGACGCACCTCGCGACACGCCATGGTTCTATCATTGCCGCAAACCCGCCGCTCTAACGAGCAAGCGCGACCTCGGCCAAGGCGTGACATGGTTCATGTCCGACATGAATCAATCGCCCGCAGTGGTGCTCAAGGAATGTGCCCGCTTTTGCAAAATGGCTCCAAGCATTCGCGGAGTTTTAATCACCTTAAAACTAACAGACATATTACAAGTCGCCGACAAATCACAATGGTTCGCCGCGCTGCGGGAAATGGGATTCCAGACCATCCGTCTGCAACAACTCAGCGTGCATCACAAGGAACTGGCGCTGCTAGCGATGCGTTAGACCGGAGTGCGCCCCAAGCGGAAGCGACGTCTCCTCCGTGAGGTCAGGGGTCACAAAACCTCAATTCGCATCAGCGGCGGGAATGAATTTCTGATTTGCTAGCCACTTGAGACTCGCGGTTTTCCAAGCTTCCCACATCGGCCCTTGTTGGCTGTTCAGCCCGTGGCCACCTGACGGGAGCTTGAGGTATTCGGCGGGAACTTGGTTCTTCTTGAGGGCTTTGTAATACGCCTCACTGTTATCTGCGGAAACGAGTGAGTCGTCCTGCGCGTGGGCGAGAAATGTCGGCGGCGTGTCGCGCGTGACTTGTTTCTCATTGGAAAATAACTCGACCGCTGTGGCAGCGGGCGAGGCTCCTAACAACTGCTCTCTCGAGCCGCCGTGAGTCTTCTCTCCCATGGTGACGACCGGATAGACGAGGATCGAGAAATCCGGGCGGCAGCTTTGTTTGTCGATCGGCTCGGTGGCTTGCGGGTTTCCTCGGTCGAAATGGGTGGCGGCGGTCGATGCCAGATGGCCGCCCGCCGAAAAGCCGATGTTGCCAACGCGCTTGGGATCGCATTTCCACTCCGCAGCATGGAACCGGACGATGCGAGTGGCGCGTTGGGCATCAGCGAGTGGGATGGCGGAATTGCCATGAGGCAGCCGATACTCGACGACCACGCCGGTGACGCCGTGTTCGCCGAGCCACTTCGCGATGCGGTGGCCCTCGGCTTCCACGACGAGTGTGCAATAGGCACCACCTGGGTAGATGAGGACGGCGGCGCCGTTAGGTTTTTGCGGGTGATAAACGGTCATGACGGCCTCACCTGCCGGGGTCTCGCCTGCTGCCAGAAGTTTTCCCGAGGCGACGGAAAACCGCTCCAGGAGCGGCGATGGCGCGGGAGCGGCAGCACAGGGCAACCCTGAAAGCAGCGCGGCGGCGAGGAGACAAGTGGGGAATAATTGCATGGTTTCTGATGGATGATCGATTGAGGAAAGAACTCGCTACGCGGCAAACTCCGGGATTTTTCCATCAGATCCAATTCTTCCTCGCAGCGTGCGCGATTCGGAGATCGCCCTTCCTTGGCACTCTCAATTCCGCTGCGGCTCTAGCAGTCGCTTTGCCAGTTCACCGAACCAATCTTCGACTTGGACCGCGTCTGACTTCGCCAACTCCTCGCCCACCAGCGCCCGCAGGAACAATTTGTCGCCCACATGTTCGCCGAGGCTGCGGTAGGCTTCGAACTGAGTTTCACTAAAGAATTGGTCAGTCGTCGAGTGGTGGGGAAATGCGGGCTCATCAAGCCGGTAGCGGCGTAGGAACTCGCCCTCGTTGCCGGTGAGTGAGAGTTTGAGATATAACAAATACCCGAATTGCCCGCCCGGATAAGTGATCCGGCAAAACCGGAAATGCGAACGACTGAGTCCTTTGGCATCCAGCCGGAGGTCGTCGAGATCGACGTCGATCTTTACCTCAAGATCAATCGCAGCGAGGCGCTGAAGAGTGGTTAGTGCGGCGAAGGTCATGCGTTCATCTTGCTCGCCATCCACCGCGACGATGAACTTGCAGCGGCGGCGGAGCAGTTCATAAACGCCGAGATTCTCGATGTGGCCACCATCGGAAACATTAAGCCATGGCGACTTCTCGTCCATCGTGCCAAGCATCTCTTTTAGTAGATATGACATCCCAGGACTGCCGCTGGATTTGCCCGCACACTTGCCCGGGAGACGCAGCCAATAACCGAGCCGGATGTTAAGTAGCGCCAGCCAGAAACTCAAATTTTTCTGGGTGCCAAGGCCCATCTGCGGCGCGGCGGCGGCACCTGAGATGGCCATCGCTGTGCCCAGATCCAGATGCGGATCGGCGGCCTCCCATTTGGCCGTCGGCTGATAGCCGGTGAGCGGGCTGCCGCAATAGGCGGGGCTAAACAAAAAGAAATCAGTGAGCCGCCCTTGCATCGCTGGGTCGTGCGAACCCGGAACATTGAGGGCACCATTGAGTAAATGATAGGGACCGCGCGTGAGCGTAGTTCCGATCTTAGACAGCGGCAGCGAGACTGGTTTGTTAGCCTTACCCTCAGCGGTCGGCTGAATCACATAGGCTTCCGCCAGCTGGTTGCGGTAATGCCGATGCGGCGAGGTGAAATTGATATTGAGAAACCAAAAGTTTACCACCGCCAAGATCGCCGTCGCTAGGATAAGTAGATGCACCCGAGTGATTGTATAACCCATGATCTCGGCTACCGGCTTACCATCCGTCCAATGATAAAGCGTGAGATAAAGGATAAAGAAAAACAGCGGCGCAGCGATCGCAGCTAACAACACAAATACGATACCGGTGCGTTTAAAAAGCCGCCCCATAAGGCTTGGAAATGCCGAGGCCACCACCGGAATCCCACCGAGGATGACCAGCAGCGTTTGCGAGTCGATGTGAAGTTGCTTGGTCAACCCACTCCCTATCAGCCGGTGGCTGAATTCCAATCCTTTCCATGCCAGCAACACCAGCAATGCCAAGCCGACTCCTGCTAATGCATTATCCACCCATCCTTGCCGTTTGACATCCGCTCGCAACAAGCGGGGAGATACTAAACCAATCACGATCAGTAATATCATCAACCAAAAAGTGACTGGCTGCCAGATTCCATTGAATGGCGAAAAGCCGCGCAAGAAGCGCTCGACTAGGACTATCACTGCGCCTAGGAAAACAATGCTTAAGCCGTTTAATAACATTCCATAGAGTTGTGCTCCTATCATCTTCACCCGTCCCCATAGCGAACCCGCTGCTAAATACTTCCCATGGTGACGGATGTGGCGGAGCGCGTCCGCCTCGCCCTGGTCGCGGCGGAATGGCAATTCGTCAGCCCGCAGCCCGATTCCTGGCGCAGGTGAGTTTAAGAATGCCGTGAGAAACGAGCCGAGATACCCGCCGCCAGAAACGGTCGATAGATAATCAAACTGGGGCAAAATCCCACGCCGTGCGAGGGCCACCATCACCCCGAGCGCGAACGTCGCCGAGCGGATCCCGCCGCCTGATAGAGCGAGCGCCACCGCGTGCGGCTTTTCAACCTTGATGGTATAATGTTCGCGCCTCGCACGGATCGCTGCCTTTTCTGCAACATTGATTGCAGTGGCCGTCTCCGCATTCAGGCCACCTAACCGTGAGAGGATTCCCCATGGCAGGGGTTGGGTCATTTCCTCCGCGAGCACTTGCTCACGCTCACTCACACCCACTGCCG
>JAYVEJ010000509.1:0-10495 GCA_043748885.1 Luteolibacter sp.
CGATGCGGCCGCGCTCGGGCAGTGCTTTCATGCAGCGCCAGAGGAAATTGTGATCCAGCTCCTCGGCGGAGGGTTGCTTGAAACTGAACACCTGGCAGCCCTGCGGATTCACGCCGGACATCACATGGCGGATTGTGCCGTCCTTGCCAGCGGCATCCATCGCTTGGAAAATCAACAGCACTGAGCGGGTGTTATTCGCATAGAGCAACTCCTGCGCGGCATCCAATTCCACCCGGGTGTTCTCCAGAATTTCCTTCGCCTGCTCGTCGAGATCGTCTGCGGCGAGGTTCTTGGCATCGTCCGTCGCGCTGCATTCGGTGGGATACTCTTTCAAGTCCACGTTAGAACCGGGCTTGATGAGGAATGAGTCGATGATGGATTGCGGGATCATGGGAGAGGTGGTTGGTCGAGAGTTGATGGTTGATAGAAAAGAGGAGATTGCGACTCCGATTTGCTCGTCACCATCAACGATCAACTCCCAACCATCAACTTCCTAATCTTTCAACTTCACCAGGTTCGGGCAAACCCGGCCGGCCTCGAAGTCCGCTAGATTGGCGAGTGTGGTGGTGGCGATGTTCGCCATCGCCTCGCGGGTGAAGAAGGCTTGGTGGCCGGTGACGAGGACGTTAGGGAACGTGGTTAGACGCATGAACACATCGTCCTGGATGATTTGAAATGAATGGTCCTCGAAGAACAGCTCGGACTCTTCCTCATAAACATCCAGTGCCAACCCGCCGATCCGCCCGGATTTGATCGCGGCAGTGGCGGCTTCCGTATCGATCAGCGCGCCGCGGCTGGTGTTGACGATGAAGACGCCCTCGCGCATCTGGGCGAGAGATTTTTCCGCGATGAGGTGATGAGTCTGCGGCAGCAGCGGGCAATGCAAACTGATGGCGTGCGAGCGGGCTAACAACTCGTCGAGCGGTACATAGTTCACCCCACGTTTCACGCAATCCGGGTTGGGCTTCACATCATAGGCCAGCACCTCGCAGCCGAAGCCAGTCATGATCTTGGCAAAAATGCTGCCGATGATCCCGGTGCCGACCACGCCGACAGTCGTGCCGTGGACGTCGCTACCGATCAAGCCGTCGATGGAAAAGTTTCCCTCGCGCACCCGGTTGTAGGCCTTGTGGACATGCCGGTTGAGACACAGCAACAGGGCCACCGCATGCTCGGCGACGGCATGAGGCGAGTAGGCCGGCACCCGCGCAACTAACAGTCCGAGCGCTTTCGCCGCAGCGAGATCCACGTTATTAAATCCCGCGCAACGCAGCGCGATGAAGCGAGTGCCGCCATGTGCGATTTTCTCTAACGTCGCAGCGTCGAGCACGTCATTTACAAACGCGCACACGGCAGGGGAGTCCTCCGCGAGAAACGCAGTTTCCGGCTTGAGTCGGTTCTCAATAAACACCAACTCATGTCCTAACGACGTATTATGCTCTCGCAGAAACTGCTCGTCGTAAGGCTTGCTGCTGAAGATGGTGACTTTCATGAGTCGCCATTTTCATGGGAAGGTCCGTGGACTCAAGCTCGGAGTGGGCGACGCTCTGCTCGCGCCCGTGGCAGATTCGGCTCTGCCGGATGCGGTGCGGAGATCTTCGATCTGAGCGAGTGCTTTTACACGCCGGAAAGCGCGACGAGTAACAATTGGATGGCCTCTGTGGAATGCGCGGCGGAGACGCTGATTCGCAGGCGGGCGGTGCCGCGGGGGACGGTGGGATAGCGGATGGCGGGGACGAGGAACCCGGCTTGCTCGAGCGTAGAGGCGGCAGCGAGGGCGCCTTCGTTTATGCCTAACAATCGCGGGATGATCGGTGTGCGGTTGGGAGACAAGCGGGCGATGTTTTGCTGGAGTTTCGCACGCAGGGATTTGCCGGCGGGCGAGCGAATGAGAGTTATAGACGCGCTGGCGGCGTGGGCGAGCGCGGGCGGCGGGGCGGTGGAGTAGATGAATGAGCGGGCGCGGTTGGTGAGGAGGTCGATCCAATCTCGTGAGGCGGCGAGGTAGCCGCCTGATAGACCGGCGGCTTTGCTGAGGGTGCCCATTTGGAAGGTGACGCGCTGCTGGAGATTTTCCTGCTCGGCGAGGCCCATGCCGTGCTCGCCGAGGACGCCGAAGCCGTGCGCTTCATCGAGCAAAAGCAGGGCGGCGTGGGTTTCCGTTAGCTCGACGATTTCGCGCAGCGGGCAGAGGTCGCCGTCCATGCTGAAGACGGACTCGGTGGCGACGAGGATGCGGGCGCTCGGAGATTTAGCGCGGGTGGAAACTAACAAGCGTTCGAGTTTTCCAAGGTCATTGTGAGGGAAGACGCGGAGGGTGGCCCCGGAGAGGCGGGCGGCATCGACGAGGCAGGCGTGGGAGAGCTTGTCGAGGAACACGAAATCGGCTTTTCCGACAATGGCAGGGATGACGCCGAGGGCGGTGGCGAAGCCGGAGGAGAAGGTGAGTGCGGCTTGAGTTTGTTTCGCCTCGGCAAGCGCTGCTTCTAACATTTGGTGAGGTGGCAAGCTGCCACAGACCAGCCGGGAGGCGGCAGAACCCGCGCCGTAGCGCTGCACGCCCTCGATCAGTGCTGCTTCGATTTCAGGATGGCGGGCGAGGCCGAGGTAGTCGTTAGAGGCGAAGTTCCACAACTCGCGACCCTCTCTAACGACGCGGACGCCGGTGGCGGAATCAAGCGGCCGGAGTCCGCGCAACAAGCCCTCGGCGGCGAGCCGGCGGAGAGAGTCGGCGGGTCCGGGCATGTCGGTTAGGAGCCGGAAGCCGGGCGTTCGAGCGCCCAAGCAAGCAGCTTGGCCGAGTCTTTCCAAATGTTAGGCGTGGTGGATTTCAAGACCACGACGATGACGGAGCGGCCATTGAGCGAGCCGCTGGCGACGAGGCAGCGGCCAGCGGCATTGGTGGTGCCGGTCTTGAGTCCGTCGCAGTAGGGGACGGTTTTGAGAAGCTTGTTGGTGTTCTCAATGAGCCGGGTGTGGCCGTCGTTGAAGCGGAATTCAAACGCCTTGGTGGCGGTAAAAGAGCGGATCAGCGGGCTGTGGTAAGCGGCGCGGGCGGCGATGGCCATGTCGCGCGCGGTCGAGTATTGGCCAGCCATCGGCAGTCCGTTAGGGTTGATGAAATTCGAGTTTCTCATGCCGAGCGACGAGGCTTTCTGATTCATCAGCGCGGCGAAGCCTTCTTGACTGGTCCCCACGTCGCGGGCCAGGGCGCGGGCGATGTCGTTGGCACTTTTTACCATCAGCACTTTGAGCAACTCGCGGCGCGGATAGATTTCGCCGGGTTTCACGCCGAGGCGGGTGGGTTCGCAGTTTTCATCGGAGGCTTCGATGACTACGGATTTATCGATGTTTCCTGCGTCGAGGACGCAGAGGGCGGTGACGATTTTCTGGGTGCTGGCGACGGCGCGGGGTGCATCGGCGTTTTTCGCATAGAGCACGCGGCCGCTGACGACGTCGATGACGATGGCGCTTTCCCCGACGACGGGAGGCGGCGCGGCGGGGGGGATGGCCGCGACGCGCACCGCTTGGTTAGGCACCGCCGCTTGTGAGGACTGCGGCTGGGCGCGGAGTGGGGGACTGCCACCGCAAGAGGTGATGAGCGCTCCGGTAAACAGGAGCGCGGCGAGGCGGGCGAAGAACAACCGTGACATGGGGGGCATCATTCTCATCAGCGCTCGGGCATCAAGCCGGGAATGAATGGATCGGCGGAAACTGCGGCTCATGGAGTCCTCGGCGGAAGCAAGCTGCCGTCCATTTCGCCGCCAGCTTCAGGCAGCGTGGGTTCTTTGAAATCCACCGGTCCACCGAAGAACCAGAAGCCGCGCTTGCGGGTGTTTTGAAACGCCAGCGCCCGTTCTTGGCCCGTTAAAAGGGGCTTGAGATCCTTTTCGCGAACTTCGACGACCTTGACTCCGGCGGGATGCACGAGATCTGCGAGTTGCGAAACTCTGGTGCTGGTGGCGGCAGAAGTCTTTTGGACGAGTGCCATTGATCCTTCGCCGATTTTACTAACAGCCGCACACGAAACGAGTCCGCAACTCACAACGAGGGTGGGTAAGAGGATGGCCCGGGACATGATTTTCTTATGGTGAGACGCTTGCGGAGATTATCATTTGAAAGCAAGCTGTCCACCGCTCGTTTAGGAGCTGTTATCTGGCGACGAGCACGAGGAAATTACGAACCGGGCGGTTCCATAGCGGGCGCTTGAGGATGGGGCCGCCGGTGATGGAATCGGCGATCCAAAGGTCGGACGATCTGCCGCCATCGAGGTTGAGAGCGGCATGGACGGGCCAACCTGCGGGGCTGCTGTTAGCCAGTGCTTGGCCGAGAGCTGCCAAAGTGCAGGGCGAGCCACAGCCGATCCACCAGCGGGTGCCGCCGTCCCACAAGATCACGCTGCGGGCGCTGGATTTCGTGGGTTCGAGACCACCCACGGCTTGGCCACTCTCGACTAACAGCGGGCCGGCTTGGATGAGTTCGCGCATGGAGGCTGCACCACTGCGCCCGAGTTTTTCCCGCCGGGCGATTGTCATCACTCCCGCTGGGTCGCGAAACCACACGCCGCCGCCGAGCGACGACGCGGAGTTCCACACTCCAGAAATTTTCCCGGACGATACCACCAAGCCGAGCGGTGCGCCCTCGGGGGTGAAAAATCCGGCATTCACTGCGGCACTGCCTCCGAGCGACCGCGCTGCGGATTCCGAATCCTGATAGCGGCTGCCGGGGCCGTTAGGCTGATCCACAACGACCAGGTGATGGCCGCGTGAATCGAAGGCGACGCCTGTAAACTCGATTCCGGAAATTTCCTGAACGGTCACCAGCGGGGCACTCACTGGAGTCACCGGCGAGGGTGGTGCGACGGCGGCGGTAACGGTCGCGTGCCGCACAGGCTTCGCCGGAAAACAGCCGCTGAGGGGAAGCACCACGAGCAAGCCAATGAGAAATCGCATGGGGTGGACTCGCACGTCGCGGCCCGCTTGGCAAGGCTGGCTCAGGCTTTGCGGACGCCGATGCCTAGCAGCGTCTGAAACTTCGGGGCCGCCGTCTCGCGGTCGGCCACCACGGTCTCGATTTCGGCAAACCCGGCCTTTTCTAACATCGCGGCGAGATCGCTTTCGG
Source organism: Luteolibacter sp. (assembly GCA_043748885.1). Lineage (GTDB taxonomy): Bacteria > Verrucomicrobiota > Verrucomicrobiia > Verrucomicrobiales > Akkermansiaceae > Luteolibacter. The sequence goes on from JAYVEJ010000509.1 coordinate 5,122, forward strand.
AGAACCCGAGCCAGCGGTCGGCGTAGAGTTCGCGGGCTTCGTCGAAGTGGTGTTGCAGCAGATCGAGGACGATCAGGCGACCACCGGGTTTCAAGATGCGGAAGGCGGCATCGAGCGCGCGTTGCGGACGCTCGGCATGGTGGAGGGCTTGGCTGAGGATGGCGAGATCGAGGCTGTTCGCTTCTATCGGCGGGTCTTCGATGTCGCCGATGCGGTATTCCAAATTGGCGAGGCCATTTTGCGCAGCAAGGTTCTGGCCGAACTCGACCATTTTCGGCGAGAGATCCACGGCGATGACTTTCTCCGCGCGCTGGGCTAACAGTTGGGCGAGCGTGCCCTCGCCGGCTCCGAGATCGGCGACGACCTGATAGTTGAGGACTTTAATAAGGGCCTCGGCCAGAGCTTTCCACGAGCGACCCGGCACGTAGTCCTTGCCGAAGCGACCCGCGAGTTCGTCGAAATAGGCGCGCGAACTGTCCTTCCTTTTTCGCAGCAAATGCCGGAGCGCGGCGGTGTCGTCGGCCACTTCCGCGACCTCGGCGGCGGCGGATCGCGCGACTTCCATCAGGTCCGAGTCGCCGGTGCAGGTGTAAATATTATTTTTCCCGCTGCGTTCGTCGCTGACCAAGCCTTCCATTTTGAGCTGGGAGAGCTGGGTGGAAATCCGGCTCTGGCCCATGCCTAACACCTCCTGCAGCTCGGCCACAGACAGTGCTTCGCTTTCCACCAGCATCAAAATCCGCAGGCGGGTGGGATCAGAAATGAGCTTCAGTGATTTCAGCATTGACGGCATGGCTGGGGTAATACATCAACGCATCACGATTTGACGATACGAAAATTAAAAAGCACATGAGCACCTACATTTTTTCCTCCGAGTCCGTTGGCGAAGGCCACCCGGACAAAGTTGCCGACACGATCTCGGACGCCATCCTCGACGCCTGTTTGACCATCGATCCGCGGAGCCGGGTCGCTTGCGAAACATTCGTAAAGAGCAACGTTGTGGTCGTCGGCGGTGAAATCAGCATTCCGAAGATCGGAAAACAAACCCCGATTGGCACTGTCATCAACATCGAGCAGGTCATCCGCGAGGCCATTCGCGGCATTGGCTACACCAACGATGATGATGTGTTTCATGCCGACAAAATTTTCATCAATAACTACCTCACCCCTCAATCTCCCGACATTGCTCAAGGGGTGGACGCGGCTGGGGCTGAAGGGAAGAAGCATAAGGAACAAGGAGCTGGAGACCAAGGAATCATGTTCGGTTATGCGTGCGATGAGACGCCCGAACTGATGCCAGCACCGATCATGTTCGCCCACCGGCTCGGACGGGAACTCACCCGGATCCGTAAGGCCGGCAAGCTAGCGAAGTGGCTCCGCCCCGACGCGAAATCGCAAGTCGCTGTCGAGTATGTGAATGACAAGCCGACTCGGATTGTGAACGTGGTGATTTCCACCCAGCATGCCGAAGGTGCCAGTCACGCTGAGATTGAGAAATTCTGCATCGAGCAAGTGATCAAGAAAGTCTTGCCGAAGAACATGCTAACGAAAGACACCGAGTATCACATCAATCCCACGGGCAGCTTTGTCGTTGGCGGTCCTCAGGGTGATACGGGCCTAACAGGGCGCAAGATTATCGTCGATAGTTATGGCGGCATGGGCCGTCACGGTGGCGGTGCTTTTTCGGGCAAAGATCCATCCAAGGTTGACCGCTCTGCTGCCTACATGGGCCGCTGGGTCGCCAAGAACGTTGTTGCTGCTGGCCTTGCTACGCGCTGCGAGATTCAGTTCGCCTACGCCATTGGCCATCCCCAACCGCTTTCGATTCACATCGATACGTTTGGCACGGGCATCGTCAGCGATGAAAAAATTCTAGCAGCGGTCAAGAAGACGTTTTCCTTCAAGCCAGCCGACATCGTCAAGCAGCTCAACCTGCTCCGCCCTATTTACTCCAAGTCCACCAACTACGGCCACTTCGGCAAGGACGACGCAGATCTCACCTGGGAATCCACCTCTAAGGCGGAAGCTCTCAAGAAGGCGGTCGGCTGATTCAAAATTCTAACCTAATAAATCATGAGCTTCACAGACTACAAAGTAAGAGACATCGGCCTCGCCGATTTCGGTCGTAAGGAAATTGAAATCGCCGAGCATGAAATGCCTGGCTTGATGGCCACCCGCGAAAAGTATGGTAAAGAAAAGCCACTCCAAGGTGTCCGCATCATGGGTTCGCTGCATATGACGATCCAGACGGCGGTTCTCATCGAGACGCTGGTGGATCTCGGTGCCGAAGTGCGCTGGGTTTCCTGTAACATTTTCTCCACTCAGGACCACGCCGCTGCTGCCATGGCGGCTCGTGAAATTCCGGTGTTTGCCTGGAAGGGCGAGTCGCTTGAAGAGTACTGGTGGTGTACTTGGAAGGCTCTGGTCAATCCAGCAGGTCTCGGACCTGAACTCATCGTCGATGATGGCGGCGACGCGACTCTCCTCATCCACAAAGGCTACGAACTCGAGAACGGTTCCGACTGGGTCAACACCCCATCCGGCAACCACGAGGAACAAGTCATCAAAGACCTCCTCAAGGACGTCCACGCCAAACAACCCGGGATCTTCGCGAAGATCGTGAAAGACTGGAAAGGGGTTTCCGAGGAAACCACCACCGGGGTCCATCGTCTCTATCAAATGGCGAAGGCCGGCACGCTGTTAGTTCCCGCCATCAACGTCAATGACTCGGTCACCAAGTCGAAATTCGACAACCTCTACGGCTGCCGCGAGTCGCTCGTGGACGGCATCAAGCGCGCCACCGACGTGATGATTTCCGGTAAAGTCGGCGTTGTTTGCGGCTACGGCGATGTCGGCAAAGGCTGTGCCCAAGCCCTCCGCGGCCAAGGTGCCCAAGTCGTGGTCACCGAGGTGGATCCGATCTGTGCGCTGCAAGCGGCGATGGAAGGCTTCCGCGTCCTCACGCTCGAAGACACCCTCGGCTGGGGCGACATTTATGTCACCACCACCGGGAACTTCGACATCATCCGCCTGGAGCACATGGAGAAGATGAAGGACCAAGCGATCGTTTGTAACATCGGCCACTTCGACAACGAGATCCAGATCGACAAGCTCAACGAAGCTCCCGGCGTCATCCGCACCAACATCAAGCCACAGGTGGACAAATACACGTTCCCGACCGGCAACAGTATTTACATGTTAGCTGAAGGTCGTTTGGTGAATTTAGGTTGCGGCACCGGCCACCCGAGTTTCGTGATGTCCAACAGCTTCACCAACCAGACGCTCGCGCAGATCGACCTCTGGAAAAACCGTGAAACTAACAAACCCGGCCAAGTCACCGTGCTGCCGAAGCACCTCGACGAGGAAGTCGCCCGTCTCCACCTCGCCAAGGTCGGGGCCAAGCTCACGACCCTTAGTCAGGCTCAGGCGGACTACATCAACGTGCCGGTCGAAGGGCCGTTCAAGGGCGAACAATACCGTTATTGATCTCCGTGATATAGGCATCTTTGCCGGTGTTTCCAAAGCAGCCAGTCGTGACAACGGCTGGCTGTTTCTTTTTGAAAAAAAACTTGTGATGATTCAGAAGATGCTTTTAAGTGCTTCATATGAATCAGAAGCCAGTCAGCTATTGGGATCATATCCCGCAGGAGATTTCCATGGTCGGCGAGCCAGAAGCGGCCTACATCATCGAAAAAGTCCGTGATGGCCTGCCTTTCGCCGAGTTTCACATGATGCAAGAAATGCTGGGCGTGACCGAAGAGCGCCTCGGGGCGTGGTTAGGGATGTCCCGCGCCACGCTGCATCGCCGGAAGAAATTGGGAAACTTGGATCGTGCCGAGTCAGATCGTTTGGTTCGTTACGGCAGGCTGATGTCTCACGCCACCGCCGCACTGGGTGGTCTGGAGGGTGCGCGGTCATGGTTGGTGGCACCGGCCATCGCCTTTAACGGTGAATGCCCGCTAGATTTCGCAGACACCGAGATCGGTGCCCGCGAGGTGGATGCCTTGTTAGGACGTTTGGAACACGGGGTTTTTTCCTGATCATGCCGCTGTTCTATCGCATCGTGCAGGCGCACTGGGCTGCCAAGGCGCTGGATGGCGAAGGTGCCCGCCTCTATGGCGGTCGCTGGAACTCACCCGGCGTGGCGGCAGTCTATCTGGCGGAGTCGCGCGCTCTAGCAGCACTGGAAGTCCTAGTCCATGCCCCGCGCGAGGCGTTGCTGCTGGAGTGGGTCGTGATCGAGCTGGAGGTTCCCGAGGCTTTGATCTCGCTGGCACCGCTTTCTAAACTCCCGCCGGAATGGCGGCTGCAGCCATCATCCCGGCACGCACAAACCTTCGGCACTCGCTGGTTGCGGGACGATGAGAATCTAGCATTGCTGCTGCCGAGCGTGGTCATTCCCGAGGAGAAATCTTTGTTAGTGAATCCATTGAACCCCTCCATGCGGGACTTGAAACCGGGCAAACCAAAGCGCTTCAGCTTTGATTCGCGGCTGGCGGTCTGAGGGCGAACTGCTCCAACTGTCGCCGCGACCCTAGCAGATGCGCCGCTTGTGGATCGATGAGGAAATAGCCAGCCAGCGCCCGCCGGCCTAGCAGCATCGGGCAGCGCATCTCAGAGCGATTTGCCAAACTCACCAGAATGCTCCAACTGAAACCACCTGCTAGAACTGCGGTGGTTTGGATGAAAATTCGTTTGCGGGCGATCCCTGATGAACTTCGCACGCGGGCGAGTTGTGCGACCGGAGCTTCGCAGGAAATGATCTCGGCGTAGTGGTTCGTCGTGGTGAAACGGACACTCATTTCATCCGCCGCGAGCACGACGTTTTCCGCATGGATGCTGGAACTGCGCGCGCCACTATCGGTTTTTGCATTCAGCGGGGAAACTCCGAGATCGGGCAGCGCGATCCATTCCCGGCGGCCGATCAGCAGCCGCGGCATCGCCGCTCCGCGGGATGGCAAGCCGAGCGCCGCGGCGAGTTCCTGCGAGGTGCTCTCGACCGGTTCCGGGATGGCTTGGTAAATGGGTTTCACGGGTTGAGCAGTGAGGCGGCCATCGCCCGCGCTTGTTCGCCACCGCCGCCTAACATGCGGACGAGTTCCTGGATCCGAGTTTCCCCACTCACTGGATAGAGTCGCGAACGCGTGCGGCCGGCCGTGACTTCCTTTTCCACCACGAAATGGTGGGTGGCGATCGCCGCCACCTGCGGGAAATGGGTGATCGCCACCACCTGATGGCGGGTGCCGAGCGCCGCCATTTTGCGGCCCACCGCTTTCGCCACTTCACCGCCGACGTTGGCGTCGATCTCGTCGAAGACCATCAACGGCGTCGCATCCTGATCGGCGAGCGCGGATTTTACGGCGAGCATCACCCG
>JAYVEJ010000510.1:0-4076 GCA_043748885.1 Luteolibacter sp.
ATCCATGAAACACCATTTCAAACGCTTCGCCTTACTCTCGGCACTTTCGTCACTGCTGGCGGCCTCCGCAGCCACTGCGGCGAACTCGTTCTACGCCCCGGGCGACCTCATGCTTTATTTCCAACAAGCCGGCGGCAGCAACACCGTTTACGCCAATCTCGGCAACGCTGCGACGCAGTTCCGCGGGGCAACCACCGGCCCCGATGCCACCACCACCCGGATCGACTTCCTAGACCTCAGCACCACGCTGGAAAGTGCCTTCGGTCCCGGTTGGGCGAGCGACCCGACGATCTACGCCGGTCTGGCTGGCGCGTGGGGCACCTCTCAGGGGAGCACTGCTCTTCAAGATCAGGACCCGCACCGGACTTTGTATGTGTCCTCACCGCGCAACAGTGTCGGAACCGTCGGCGAGGCGGATTCCACCGGCTGGGATCTCACGCTCGCGGGCAACACCGCGATGAATTCCGGAGCCTCGGGAATCACCGCGCAAAACAATTTGTTCGAAGTGCAGTATGACGCGCAGACCACCGTTTCCCTAACGAGTGTCTCCACGATCGACGACCAGAACCCGTTCGAAAACGTGGCTCTAGGCGTCCAAGGCCCGGCCTTCCAAGGGGCATTCTCAGGCGGCGTCCAACAGCCGGGCAGCAGCACCGCCTTCGGCACCTTCGCGGAAACCGGTCAAGCTGAGTTCGCCCTCGATCTCTATCGGATTCTCGGGCGCACCGGCGTCAGTGGCCAGATCGGCGGGGACTTACGCATCGGCTCCTTCGAAGGAACCGTCGTGGTCGGCTCCACCGGCATGGTTTCATTCATTCCCGAGCCATCGTCGCTTGCTCTAACCGCCTTGGCTGCCGGTGGCCTGATGCTTCGCCGCCGCCGTTGCGCTTGATTTCCTAAAACCAGAAAACACAACCAATACCCCACAAACTAACATCATGAAACCTACCTCATTCATCGCGGGACTTTCCGCCATTACATTCGCCGCCACTGCGGTCCATGCCGCCGACGTGCAAGTGGACATCACCGGAGCGACCGCCTTCCGCGCGGCCACGCTTGACGCCATCAAGTCGCGCTACGTCGCTTCCGGCGCAGCGTTTAAGTATGCCCATGACCGAGTATCTTCCGCCGCATTCAATGGAGCCACCCGCGCGATTTTCATCGGCACCTTCCCCGGCGTCACCGGCACCACCACCATTCGTTGCTGTTTCACCGGCTCGGTCGAAGGCATCCGCGCACTGGTGCCAGTGACCGATCCGCTGCCACCCACCTACTATCAGCCAGCGTTGCTCAGCGGCACCACGGCCACCGTCGGTGGCGCAGAGCTGGTCAACCAAGGAACCACTGGAGCACTAACGGACCCGTCGGAAATCGCATTCTCGGACGTGACCAAGGCCTCCACCCCTTATTCTTCGTTTAGCCTCCAGCCAGCCTCGCCGGCAGCCGGGGTGGTGGTGTTCACCATGCTTTCTAGCGAAGCATCCGGGATCAGCAGCGTGACTTCCCAACAGTTCCGCGCGTTGATGTCCGGCTATCAGCCATTGAGCTTGTTCACCGGCAATGAAGCCGATAGCCCGCTCGACCCGGCGGGTAACGGAGTGGGTCCAAATGCCGGCTATGTCTTCGGCACCGGCCGCAACGACGGCTCGGGCACCCGCGCGGTTTACCTAGCGGAAACCGGCTTCGGCGTTTCCAAGGTGCTGAAACAATATGTGACCACCGCTTCCACGACCACCAATTTGACCACCATCCAACTGGTGCCACTCGGCGGCGGCGCGGTTCCTGCCAATGCCTCCACCGTGTGGGGCAACAACGTCGCTGGCAACGGTGGCTACAGCAGCGGCAGCTTGTTAGTGACCGACATGGGCAAGATCGGCAGCTCGGTGAACGTGCTCGAGGCCGATGGCACGGACACGTTCGGCACGCCGGTGCGGGCCAGTCTGGTGACTTGGCTCTCGCTCAATGACGCGGTCACCGCGCGTAACAACGGTGCCGTCTTCTGCTCCTTCAATGGCGTGAGGCTCGACGACATCGCCACTTCTGGCACCACGATGAGCGCCGCCGATAAGGCGAAGGTCACCGAGGGTCTCTACACCGGGTGGAGCTTCGAAAACATGTATCGCCGCAACGACATCACCTCCGGTGATCCGGTGACGGTTTACAATGGCATCAAAACCGCCATCCAAACCAACCTCGCCTCGGCCGGCATCCCGCTTGCCGACATGCACGTCGGTCGGCCATCCGACGGTGGCACGATCGCTCCGTAACCCGGTCGCGTTTGGGGTTTCCACCCAGCAAACTGGATCACACTCCCCAAGCTGGTGCCGGGCGATTCGCCCGACACCAGCTTGCATTTTCACTTCTAGCTGCCGTGCGCCCCATTCATTTCAGCCTAGCAACCGCCGGTCTAGCAGCCGGGTGTGCGTGCATGATCCTCCGCCCGTCTGGGGAAAATGCGCCGACCACCCGAGGCGGGTCAGTGCCGCGCCGGACGGACGTTCCTCGCGCCGTTAGGCAGGAACCACCCGCCGTGCTTGCCGCCACGCCGCGCGAGGTGCCACCGCCGCCTCACCGTCTAGCAGCCGGGCAACCGTCGCGGAAATGGGTTTCACCCCCGCCACCGTCGCACCTCGAGCCGGTTCGTGACGGACCGCGCCACTCCTTGCCAGATGCGGAGCTTGCTCCTTTCACCACCGCCGCTGAGATCCCCGCTCAGGGCATTCAGCTCGCGGGCGACGTCCGCCTGCCAGCCGCAATCATGGCTCTCGCGGAACTCGCCAAACCCACCGCCGCGCCGATCCCGCCCGCCGTCGTCACAGCGCAGCGGGAAATCGTGGCGAAGTTCTATCAGGAGGTCGCGGCCAGCGTGCCGACTCCTAACATCTCGCCCGGGGTGGACGAGAGTTCCGAGGAAATTCAAACAACCACCGTCGTCATCCCCCCGAGTGAATCGGTGAATGACGCCCGCCACCGCGCGGACGAACAATACCGCACACTCTTCGGCGATGCCGCTTACAACCGCCAAATCATCGGCAGCGCGATCGAAGTCCGGCTACCGGAAGTTCCGGGTGGCGAGGCATTAGAGAGTCCAGAGTCTTCGTCGCAGAGCGATGGCGGACGGTAGCCGTGGACTTTCCACCCGATCCGTGGACTGAAGTCCACGGCTACCATCCGGTGTCGCTCTGCGACAGTGAGATTTAGCCCGCTGGGCCACTCGCCACGCTCGGTCGCAGCAGCAAGCATCCTTACGAATGATCGAACAAGTGCGCAGCCTCATGGCTTCTTTTCTTCATCTTTCTCCTCCTCCTTCTCTTCGTCCGCTCCGCCACCGCCGTAGCCGATCACTTCGACGCTGATGATCGACAGGCTTTCCTCCACCTTCGTCGGGTCGGGGGGAGCCTGAGTGGGAGCCGGTTGCGCGGCGGTGGTTCCCACAGCCGCGCTGGTGTTAGATGCGGTGGTCACTGCGGCGACGCTCGGTGCGCTGGCCCCCACGGATGCGGCTCCGGTGGTGGTGCCGCCTGATGCGATGTTGCCGGAATTGAGCACCGCCTGGGCGGCGATCGTGACATTTCCCGTGGACTGAATGCCCGCGTCTCCGGCATCCACAAATCCCTTGGGAGCGATGAGATCGACGTTGGCTTTTTTCACCCCTTCGACCGAGGCCAGCACACCGATGCCACCGCCGGTGGCGAGACCACCGAGGTCGGTCTGGACGTCCGCGCTGGTGACGTCGATGACGACGCGGGTCGGCGGCGCGGTGACCACCGTCTTCGGCGAGGTGCCGGCGGCGATGTTGCCCTTGGACGACCACATCATGATGTCGCCACCCCGCAGGGTGAAGATCCGCGCCTGGCCGATTCCGACATCGCGGTGGGTGAAGGTGGAAATGGAGCCACCGTATTCGGTGACGATGCCCGGTGGTGTTAGAGGATTGCCGAAAATGGCTGAGGCCATGGTGATCCCGCCACCCGCCGCGCCGAGGCTGATCGAGCCACCGGAGGTTGTGCGGATTTCACGGGCTTGGGTGAGGATGTCTCCCGCAGGCTTGGCTTTGCCAAACAAGGTGCGCACCG
>JAYVEJ010000511.1:0-10459 GCA_043748885.1 Luteolibacter sp.
TCCATGCCTTCGTCCACGAAATGGACGGTGCAGCCGGCTTCTTTGGCACCGGCGTCGAGCGCTTGCTTCCATGACTCCAGTCCGGGAAACGCGGGGAGCAGCGCTGGGTGGATGTTGAGGATGCGGTTAGGAAATGCATCGAGCAGCGGCCGTTTCACCAAGCGCAAGAAGCCGGCAAGACACACCAGCTCGACTCCCGCAGCTTGCAAACGCCGCGCCGTTTCCGCCTGCGCTTCTTCCGGAAATTTCGTCTTGAAGCCGCAGCAGTCGATCACGCCGGTGGCGATGCCGTGTTGCTTCGCACGCTCAAGGATCAACGCGGCTGGATTATCAGAAAGCACCAGCGCGATCCGCGCGTCGAGCGAGCCGTCGGCGATCGCATCGAGGATCGCTTGCATGTTAGAACCGGAACCTGAGCCAAGAACACCGAGCACCATGCGCTTGGTTTAAGCCACCCACCCGCCCTGCCAAGCGCCAAGTGGAAATTCTGGTTCTCAATCCATCATCCATCTTCCATCTGCGTCCATCCGTGTTCATCTGCGGTTAAAAAATTCTTCTCTGAATCCATTCCGCCACTTATGAAACAGCCATGCATGACGCCCGCATCGACGCCCTCGCCCGCCAGTTAGTCCGTTATTCCACCTCGCTCAAAAAGGGCGAAAAAGTCCTCATCGACCTCTACGACGTGCCGGACTCCATCGGTCTCGCCCTCATCCGCGAGGCGCGGGCCAAGGGGGCGCTGCCGTTCATCAAACTTCATCAAGGTCGCCTCACTCGCGAGATGTTGAAAGGCGCGGAAGACGCGCAATACGAAATTCTCGCCAAGCATTTGCTTGCCGAGATGAAGGACATGGACGCCTACATCGCCATCCGCGGCGGCACTAACATCGCCGAAAATTCCGACGTTCCTGCCGAGAGTATGCGACGGGCCATGAAACACATGCGCCCAGTCATCGACCACCGGGTGAAGAAAACCAAGTGGTGTGTCCTCCGCTGGCCAAGTCCGTCGATGGCGCAACAGGCCGGGCTGAGCACCGAGGCGTTCGAAAAATTCTACTTCGATGTTTGCCTGCTAGATTATAAAGCACTGGTCCCCGCGATGAACGCGCTCAAGAAGCTGATGGATAAAACCGAGCGGGTAGAAATCAAAGGCCCCGGCACCGATCTCCGCTTCTCGATCAAAGGCATCAATGCGATTGCTTCCGGCGGAAACTATAACATCCCTGACGGTGAAGTCTTCACCTCGCCCGTTCGCGATTCAGTCGAAGGATATATCTCCTACAACGCGCCCACGATCTATCAGGGCATCCCTTTCGATTCGATCCGCCTAGAATTTTCCAGTGGAAAAATCGTCAAAGCCGAAGCTGGCTCCAAGACCCAGCAACTCAATAAGATCCTCGATAGCGATGACGGCGCACGCTACATCGGCGAGTTCGCGCTCGGCTTCCACCCGATGATCCTCGAGCCGATGCGAGATATCTTATTCGATGAAAAAATAGCGGGCTCGTTTCACTTCACTCCCGGCCAAGCCTATGAAGAAGCAGACAATGGCAACCGTTCGCAAGTCCACTGGGACATGGTCAGCATCCAGCGCAAGGACTGGGGCGGCGGCGAGATTTACTTCGATGGCAAGCTCATCCGCAAGGACGGCGTCTTCCTGGTGAAATCGTTAGAAAAGCTCAATCGATGAAATGACATAGGTCTTCCGACCTATGATTCTATAACTCATGGACTCCGCTCGGAAATGGCGCTTGCGTGCCCGCACCGCGCTGGAAGCCTACTTTCGCGATCAGTCATTCCCGCGCTGCGGATTGGGGTTGATCGTTATGATCGCGGGATTGGGAGGCGTTCTCATTTCCCACGTTTTGCTCTATCATGGAGTTGAAGAGATGTGGCTTCGCTATCCGCTGGCAGTTGTCAGTGGTTATATGGTTTTCCTCGGCCAGTTGCGACTCTGGGTGGAAATCGAGCGCACCCGCTACGATCCCAAACAAGTTGAAATCGCTGCTGACGTTTCCTCTAACTATGATTCTCTGTCTCCGCCGCCGAAGAAATTCATCAGCGATGGCGACTCTTGGTTAGACTGGCTCGATCTACCAGGGTCTATTTTAGATTTCGACGAAGGCTGCCTGATTGGTTGTGTATTCGTTTTCCTCATCGGCATGGTGACGGGCGCGGTCGGCCTCCTGTTTTCGCTCATCATGACCGCCCCGGAACTGCTGGCGGAGGTGTTTCTCGATGCTGTCGTGGTGACGATGCTCTACCGTCATCTCAAGACCGCAGCCAAGGAGCATTGGCTTGGAACCGCTGTGAAACGGACTTGGAAGTCCGCTCTACTAACCGCTGCGGTTTCGTGTCTGCTGGGCTTCTTACTTGCCGTGTTGGCGCCGCATAGCCATTCAATCGGCCCGGCTTTGAAAGAGATTTTCGCCGAGGTGCAGGAGAAGGAGAACGGGTAAGGTGATAGGTGCAGTGGCCCAAAGGGAAAGTGAGTCCTCCTCCCTTCACATGGCCGAGACGTCGATGCCCCCTAGCAGCCCATCTCCTGCGAGGCCTTCATCATTTCTTGCGGCGTCACGTCGCGGAGATGCGTGGCGATTGACCAATTATGACCGAATGGATCCGTCACGATGCCATAGCGATCACCCCAAAACATGTCGGCGAGGGGTAGCTTCACGGTGGCTCCGGCGTTGACCGCGTTTCCGAAAACGGCGTCCGAGTCGGTGACTTGAAGATGGATCGTCACCGGCGAGCCGCCGCGGGCATTAGGTCCGAGCGATCCCCAATCCGGCATCTCGTCCACCAGCATGAGCATCGAGTCGCCGATGCGGACTGCGGCGTGCATGATCCGGCCGTCGGGCATCGGCATCCGGCAGAGTTCCTCCGCGCCGAAGGCTTTTTTGTAAAACTCAATGGCGGCGGCGGCTCCGGCGCAAACGAGGTGCGGCGTCACGGTGTGCATCCCGTTAGGGATCGGATCGACGTTGGATTTCGTGGACGAGCCACCGGCAGTTTGAGAGGTCATGGTCTTGGGTTGGTGTGTTGGTTTGAAGGAAACGGTCCTTTCACTATCACGACGAACGGCACTCGGCAATCTGGACAGCGGGCCAAAAACAGTTTTTGACTTTGGCGAGAAACCGGCACCCACCCGGGCTTCGACGGTATAAAGTCCACGGCATCCGGCAGAGTCTGGTCGGACGGCGGGAAGCGGCCAAGCATTCCCTGGAGCAGCCATGTTCAGATTGCTCCTGAGTTCCGTTGCGCCATCAAAAATTCCGCCGGAATTTGCACGGCCATTCCGTAAACCTGAGACTCAGGAACGCGGTGAAAATCGCCGCGATCTCAGGTGCCAGGACTTCGGGCAAATTTTTACAGCTTGAACGCCGCACCCGGTGTGGGAAGAATCTCTGCTAAATGAAATCGTTGACCTTCGCTGCAATCTCCATCCTCGCGTCCGTACAACTCTGTAGTGCCGATCTCTTCGGAGATTTTATCGGTTCCTGGACTCAGGAGGGCGTGGGGCCTGGAACCAAGATCACTACGGTTTATAAGCGGTTCGAGAAAAAGGGACTTATCTCCACCACCACCGTCGTTATTCCAAGGAAAGACAAGGGTATCGCTGTCACGCGCTACTACGACAACGGCACGGTGAAGGGAGATTTGAGGCGCAATGGTGCCGTCGAATCGAAGCTTTCCGGCACCTGGTCGATTGCCGGCAGGTCGCTGAAAACGAAAATGAAAGTGTCGGCACCGCTGGTTCCGATGTTCACCGGAACTATCAAAACCACGCTAGTCAGCAACAACAAGATCAACACGGTCTCTAACAGTGAAGACGGTGCCCGATCCGCCAGCATCATGATCCGAAAGAACTGACCCCAGCAGCTTCGGAAATTCAGGACGCCATCGAGGCCGCGTCGCCGTGGGCGTGGCAATCCGGCACACCTGCCGCTCGTAGCAAGCCCTCGCAATGGCACAAAGTGAACACCGAGTCACGACAGGTCGCCATCGCGCGATAGGGGTCTTCGGAGTTGCGGATTTGTTAGAAGCATCCTCTTGGAAATGTGATGGAGCACCCGATAGCGAGAGATTCGTTGATGAATTGTTCACCGGCGATCGCCTGATCTGTGTGGGATACGGCAAGACGCGTTTCAAAAGGCGTTTTGGCGGTCAACGCCTGACCGCTCGTTTCGGGGATCTCATACCCCGGTCCACACTCTTCGGACGAGTTCATCACAAGATTCCCAGCGCGGATCTTGGGATGCTCACTGATGGGTTGCCATCTGAGAGTTGAATTTTTCCTCCATTTCGTGGATAAAAGAATAGCCACACCAAGAGAAGGGAACCTCCCAATGGCTCTTACTGGTATGACCGCGTCGGCGAGCAGACGCCTGCCTCAACGCTTTCGCTGGCGGACGAGTGAAAGGAGATTGCAACGGCTCTGCTCTATACCTCCCTCGAATTTGAGGAGCTGTTTCCCCGGTGCGCACAGGCGACTGAGAGGAAGCTTGATTTTGAACCGGCGACTTACCACAACTTATCTGAAACCAATTTCTGCCATGCCGCACTCTCCCCTAACCGAACGCTTGCGCTCCCTCGTCGCAACCGCCGCCGAAGCCTCAGCCCGCCATGTGGAGTGCGAGCGAGTGATTGACGAGCGCAGCCAAGCGACGACGCGGCGCGATTTCCTGCGCACCGCCGGGCTAACAGGCGCGGCGCTCGCGGTTTCTCCTTTAGCCCAAGCCGCGAGACCTGGAGACTCGGCAGGACGCGTTGCAATCATCGGCGCAGGTCTGGCCGGGCTAACATGCGCGTATCGGCTCAAGCAAGCGGGAATCATTGCGACCGTGTATGAGGCTAACACCCGGCTCGGTGGCCGCTGCTGGACGCGCCGTGGCGATTTCCTCGACGGCCAGATCGCGGAGCATGGTGGCGAACTCATCGACCAATCGCATACCCGCATCCGCCAGCTCGCGCAGGAGCTGCGCCTGCCGCTAGATAATCTGCTCGCGGGGGAGACTAACGGCACCGAGCCATTCTATTTTATCGACGGCACATCCTATAACTACGCGGAGGCGACTGATGATGTAAAAGCAATCTGGCAGAAACTCCACCGCGACCTCAGCGAGGCCGGTTATCCCACATTCTATAATAGCTACACCCCGCGCGGTCTGGAGCTGGACCAAATGTCGATCACCGACTGGATCAATGAATCCGTGCCCGGCGGGATGGCATCGCGGCTTGGGCAGTTGCTCGATGTGGCCTATAACATTGAGTACGGCGCGGAGTGCCACTTGCAGAGTGCGCTGAATTTAATCTATCTGCTCGGATACTCCGGCCAGGGCCAATTCCGCGTCTTCGGTCCGTCTAACGAGAAGTATCATATTCGCGGTGGCAACGACCAAATCCCCGCCGCACTGGCGCAAGCGATGCGCAATCAAATCCATACTGGCAGCGCCCTGATCGCCGTGCGACTCAACGCGGGAGGCAGCTACACGCTCACCTTCCAAGGACGCGCCGCCGTGACCGTGGACAAAGTGGTGCTCGCGCTGCCGTTCTCAATCCTCAACAACAGCGTCGATCTAACGCGTGCCGGGTTTAGTGGTTTAAAGATGACTGCGATTCGCGAGTTGCAAATGGGCACGAACTCGAAGCTCAACGCGCAGTTCACCCGCCGCCACTGGCGCGACCTCGGCAGCAACGGCGACACCTTTTCCGACCAAGGCTATCAGGCGTCCTGGGAAGTCAGCCGCGGCCAGCCGGGCGCGTCCGGCATCCTCGTGAACTACACCGGCGGCACCATCGGAGCCAGCTTCGGCACCGGCACGCCCGCCCAGCGGGCCGCGCAATTTCTAACGAAAATCGAACCCGTCCTGCCCGGCCTCAAAGCCACATGGAATGGCCGGGCGACTGTCGATTACTGGCCCGGAGACCCATACACCCGCGGCAGTTATTCCTATTGGCAAGTGGGCCAATACACGCGCTTCTCCGGCATCGAAGGGGTGCGAGAAGGCGATGCCCACTTCTGCGGCGAGCACACCTCAATGGACGCCCAGGGCTACCTCGAAGGTGCCGTGGAAACCGGCGAACGCGCGGCGAGCGAAATCATCGGTTAGGGTCGCCTGGCTTGGCGTCATTTCACCACCGGCTTGCCTTCCTTTTCCCAGGCGACGATGCCACCCGCCATGTCGTGGACCGTCGTGAAACCAGCATCGCGCAGGAGCTTGGTCGCCTTGGCACTGCGACCGCCGCTGCGGCAATAGACGACCACCGGCTTCTTGGGATCGAGTACCGCCTTGGCTTTGTCTGCAAAACCCTCCTCGGAAAGCGTGACCCGTTTCGCGCCCTTGAGATGGCCCTCGGCCCATTCCTCCTTGGTTCGGACATCGAGCAACTGGACTCCCGCCTCGATCTTCACTGCGGCTTGCTCGACCTTGATCGGCTGGTCCTTGGCGACCGCGTCGGCACCGTTAGAGATGCCTGCCAATGCCCCTGCGAAAATCAAACTGATGAGTAATTTCATGAAGCCACCCTCGCAGGGAATTTTTCGACCTCAATCCAGAAATGTTTACCTCGGTGATGAATCTCCATATTCTCGGAAATGGACGAGACGGCCATTCCCCTATGGACTGGCCAAGTGGGAATGATGCTGTCACGGTCCCGCCATGTTCCGAGAAACTCTGCTGTTAGTGCTGGCCAGTTTGTTCACTTGCGTGGGGTCCGTGTGGGCTCAGGACGATGCTCCTGCGGCGGATGGGACTACCCCCGAGAAGCCAAAAGCGGGGGAATCACCAGGGCCGGGGCGGTTTTGGCAGGCGACGGTGAACGGCGGTCACTTCATGGTGGCACTCGACCGGATTGCTTCCGTTAGCCGCCACAAGTATGTGCTCGACGGGGCATTGGTCGTCGATGAGGTCACGGTCGATACGGTGGGCCAGGCGTTGGCGCGGTTCTATTTCATCACGCCGATCACGGATTCCGCGCCGGGGGCATCGGTGGCGGGGATTGCGAATCGCGGGCGCGAGTTGCTGGAAAAGGCAGCCGAACACGCCGGACTCGATGTGCAGAATATGGTGATGAAAAAATATCCGGAAACCAGCCACGCGAAGTCGATCGAGTATCGGATGCTCAGCGCGGCGGACCTCACGGCGCTTTATGGCAGCGTCCGCAGTGCGTGGGAAACCGGGCGCGGGCGGCAGTTTGCGACCAAGTGACGGGCGGCTTGCAAAGCCAGCCGCCATTGCGGAAGTTCCCGCCGAGATCATGAGTTCATTTGAAACAAAAGTGCAGGCGGCGTTGGCCAATCCTCTCAACCAGGGCGAACTCGCGGACGCGGATGCCGTCGGCACGGTCGGCTCGCCGGACTGCGGCGACATGCTGCGGATGTGGCTGAAATTTACCGAAAAGGACGGCAAGCGGGTGATCGACCGCGCTTCGTTCCAAGCGTTCGGCTGCCAGACGGCGATCGCCGTGGCGTCGATGGCGACTGAGCTGCTGCGCGGCAAGACGGTCGATGAAGCGAAACACCTCAGGGTGCAAGATCTCACCGGCGATCTCGGACCACTGCCGCCGATGAAGATTCATTGCGGCCAGCTCGTGGAGGGGGCTTTGAGAAATGCCTTGGACAATGACGCGGTGCCGGTTGAACCCGCTGCCGGAACGATGGCACAGACGCTGGCATCTTCGCTGCATCGCAAAGCGGGCGGCACCTTGCGGATCGTGCCGCTCGATTAGCGCGGAGGTTTATTTTCCCTGATCGCGATAAAGATGCGGCGTGCGCGTCGTTAGCTATTTTTCCCGACCCATTCATTTCGTGCTAGAACTCCAAGAAGTCAGTTTCACCATCCGCAAAGACGGCGAGGAAATCCCACTGGTGGACCGCGTCTCGATTCGCGTTCCGAAAGGGCACTTTATGGCGATCGTCGGGCCCTCGGGCTGCGGGAAAACGACCTTGCTAAAGACCATCGCCGGGTTGAATCCCGAGTCGGGCGGCACGCTGTTATGGGATGCGCGGGATTTGTCGAAAGAGGGAGATTTTTCGCCGTCGGAGATCGGTTATGTGCCGCAGTTTTCGATCGCTTACGAGCCGTTATCGGTGGATGAATCGGTGGAAGCTGCGACTCGCTTGCGGGTCCGTTGCGGGAGCACTGCGGAGCTCGATCACCGGATCGACCGAGTGCTTGAGGAGACCGGGCTGGGGCCGATCAGCGACCGCCAGGTGAAGGTGCTTTCCGGGGGGCAGAAGCGCCGGTTAGGGCTGGCGATGGAGCTGGTTTCCGATCCCAAGCTGTTGCTGTGCGACGAGGTCACGTCCGGTCTCGATCCACGGTCGGAGCGGGAAATCGTCCGGCTGTTGCACGACCTCTCGCGCAAGGAGGGGCGGATCGTTCTATCCGTCACGCACTCGCTGGCGCATCTGGAGTTGTATGATTCCATCTTGGTTTTGCATGAGGGGCGGGTGGCATTTCACGGGCCGCCGGAGCAGTTGACCCACTACTTTTCCGTGGGCGATACCGAGGAAGTCTATCCGCGGCTGGCGACCCAACCGTCCGAGCGCTGGCACAGTTCGTGGCAAAAACACCGCGAGTCCTATCAGAAGATGATGGACAAAAACCGCGCGTTGTTAGTTTCGAGCGGTGCCTTGCAGGTCCCGCCGACGGTGCAGGGAGACGCGCCCGAAGCGGTGCGGCTGCCGGGATTTTTCAGCCAGTTCGCGACCTTGCTATCGCGCCGCTGGCGGATTTTCTTCCGCGACCGCGGGCAGGTGTTTCTGCAATTGGCGATCATCCTTTGTTTCCCCATCTTGGTCACCATTTTCAGCGACAAGGCGTCGGGAAATATCCGGCGATTTTCAGACACCCGCCAAACGAACTTGGCGGCGGAAATCCAGGAACAGCAAAGCGTGCGCTCGGACCAAGCCAAGGTCGGCTCTGCCATTTCTGGGATCATCATGTTCCAGGTGGTGCTGCTTTCTCTAATGGGTTCGAACAATTCCGCGCGTGAGATCGCCGGTGAGCGACCGATTTACGAGAAGGAAAAATTCGGCGGCCTGCGGCCCTCGGCGTATCTCGCATCGAAGGTGGCGTTCCTCGCGTGTTTGGTGATCGGGCAATCGCTGTGGATGGCGTTTTTCGTGAACTTCTTCGGCTCCTTCCGTGGCGATTTCATCCAGCACGCGGGCTTTCTGTTACTGATCAACGCGTCGATGACGGCCATTTGCCTAGCCATTTCCTCGCTGATGCGGACGGCGGAGCAAGCGTCATTGCTGTCGATCTATCTGGTCGGTTTCCAGCTTCCACTATCAGGGGCGGTGCTCGCGCTGCCGGAGAGCGTGGAGGCATTTACCCGGCCGTTCATTTCGGCATACTGGGCGTGGTCCGGCTCGGTGGAGGCGCTGCAAACTCAAGTCCACGACGCCGTGAAATCGGTGATCGATACCAGCCTCTCCGCCCAAACCGTCTGCTTTTACGCGCTCGGCACGCACATCGTGGTGGCGCTCATCGCCGCGTGGGCCGGTGCCCGCAGGCCGCAGTGGGATTGAGAGGGGAAAAAGCTGAGATTCTGAAATGCTGAAACGCTGAAACGCTGAAATTTGGACTCTCGCTTTATCCCTCTCTCCCGCCATCTTCTCTTCAAAACCCTCTCCATTTCAGCTTCTCAGTTTTTCAGCTTTTTCTCCACTTCCCACCATGGCACGCCGCGCTAGTTCACACATTCACCCAGGGATCATCATTGGTGCCATCGCCGCCATCGTGGTGGCGGTCATCGCCGGGAAATCCTTGATCGGGAAAAAGTCCGCCCCGTTCGGCGAGGTCAAAAAACTGAGCGTCGATGAGCTGCTAGAAAACGGCAACAGCCTGCGCGGCAACGAGTACGTCATCGAGGGCCAGATCGACGAGAAACTCCAGTGGACGACCGACCGCGGCCAGTTAGTCAGCGTGAAGGTCGAGGCACCCGGCGGCGACGAGTTTGTGGGCATCGAGATCCCCCACCAATTCAGCAAGCTCAACATCGACACCAAACAAAAATACGCCTTCCGCGTGAAATTCCGGCAGGGCGGCATCGCCGTGGCCACCGACGTGAACCGTCTCTAACGCACCATTTCCCACCGTCATGAAATCCCGGTTACTGCTACCCCTTTGCCTTGCGAGTCTGGCTCACGCGCAAGTTTACACGCCACCGCCGGGCGACCCAGCCGCACCGGCCAGCACGCCAAAGGACACGGCTCCCGCCGCCGAGAAAAAGCCGGCGGCTGCCGGTCCACTCGGCCAGGAAATCCCGCTGCTAGATCCGGCTGCCGAGACCCTCACCGTGGGTGGCGTGGCGATCCCGTTAGGCGACAACCGCTTGCTCAAGGCGCGCTTCGAGAAATACCTCGCGCAGCCGCCGGAAAGTGACGAAGCCGCCGCAAAATACCGCGCCACGATCGCGCAAATCCTGGCGGAGATTTCTCCGTTTAAGA
>JAYVEJ010000512.1:0-4060 GCA_043748885.1 Luteolibacter sp.
TGGCCGATGCGGGAGAGTGCTGAAAGCCGGCTCACCAGTTCTCCCAGCTCGACGGCGGTTTTCTGGCAGGTCGTTAGATGCACGGCGTAGGCTACGGCCTCGCGCGGGCGGGAAAGCGCCAGATCGGTGGTCGCGCGCAGCCCGGCGATGGGGGTGCGCAGTTCGTGGGCGGCGTGGCGGATGAAGTCGCGCTCGCGGTCACGGATCGCCGCCACCCGGGCGAGCAGTGAGTCGAAATTTACGGCTAGCCCAGCGAGCTCGGTGGGCAGCGTGCCCGGTAAGACCAGCGCCGAGTCGAGTTGGTGCTCCGCCCGGTTTTGCATGTGCAAGGTCAGCTCGTCGATGGGCCGCAAGGTGACCCGGATCACGCGGTGGATGACGAGGAAACCCAGGCCCAGCGTGAGCAAAGTGCCAGCACCTAACACCCAGCGGGTGCGGTTGAGGACGCGGGTCACCGACTTGGTGTCCCGCGCGACGACCAGAATGTGGGGCAGGGTTTTGGGATCGATGAGGTGGCCTTGGGCTGTCATGCGCACCGACTCGTCGGGCAGGACAAACGGATAGATCCTCATGCCGAGCGCCCGCGCCGGGCGGTTGTTGCCGGGCAGTTGGATTTCCTTGAGCAAGGGTGCCCCGTCCTTGCCGCAGAATTCTGGGAGATTGTGGCCGATGAGCTTCGCCGAGCGAAGGGTGGTGCCGGTCGCCTCATTCCAAAATTGGAATAGCCCATCGTCGTGCAGTGCCTGGTTGGTGCCGACGCCTTCCTTCCACTCGAAGGTGATGGTGCCGTTTTCAAGCTCCACTTGGTTCGAGAGCAAAGCGGCGGTCTGGCGGATGGACTCGTCCAATTCGCGGAACAACCCGTGGCGCACAATCAGATAGATACTGGTCGAAAGCAGGCACAACAACACGCCCACGCCAAGCCCGCAGCGCAACAGCAAGGTCCGCCGGAGCGAGGGTGCTCTCATGCCGCAGGCCCCTCCAAGATGTAGCCCTGCCCGCGACGGGTGTGAATGAGATCGGGCAAATCCACGGCATTGAGTTTCTTCCGCAGGTAGCCGATGTAAACGTCCACCGCATTGCTGCTGCCACCGTTGCCGTCTTCGAAAACGTGCTCCCAGATGTCGGTGCGAGTGACCACCTCGCCGGTCCGATAGAAAAGATATTCTAGCAACCGGTATTCCAGTGCCGTGAGTTCGATGGCCTGTCCGCCGCGCTGCACGGAGCGTCGCAGCGGATCCAGCTCCAGATCGGCCACTTGCATCTGCGGGCTTTTCTTGGCATAACTCCGCCGCAACAAGGCACGCACCCGCGCCAGCAACTCGGCTAACGGAAACGGCTTCACCAGATAATCGTCAGCCCCCGCGTCGAGCGCTTCTAGCCTGTCCTCCAGGCCATCTCGCGCACTGAGAACGATGATATGCACCGGATTTCCCTTCACTCGCAGCCGCCGGAGGATTTCCATGCCGTCCATGTTAGGGAGCATCAAATCCAACAGGATTAAATCGTGCCCACTGCCATCCGCCGCCCACAGCCCCTCGTCGCCGGTGGCGGCCGCGTCCACCAGATAGCCCGCTTCTATGAGAAACTGGCTGACTGCGCCGCGCAAGGGAATGTTGTCTTCTATCAGGAGCAGGCGCATGGAGGTGGGGATGGCGGTTAGAATTCCGTCGGATGGGTCAAGTGCCGCTGAGGGGTGGTTTACCTGGCACGACCGCCACGGGTGGATTGACGATGATGCGAGCCTCGGGATTGTTGATGATGTAGGAATAGGCCCAGCCTAGCAGGACGGCGAGTTTGTTGCGGAAGCCGATGAGAAAAGTGATGTGGATGAACAGCCAGGCGAGCCATGCGATGAATCCTTGCAGCCGCAACTTGCCGGTTTTTACGATGGCGTAGTTTTTGCCGATGATGGCCATCATGCCTTTGTCGAAATAGTCGAAGGCTGGGCGCTTGCGATTTTCGAGGTCTCCCTTGAGAACCTTGGCGACATGGGCACCCATCTGGACGGCGGCGGGGGCGACGCCGGGAACCATCTGCCCATCGCAGTCCTTCATGCTCACGAGGTCGCCAGCGAGGAAAATTTCTGGATGGCCGGGGACGGATAGATCGGCCTCGGGAGTGATGCGGCCGGCGCGGTCGGTGGGGACGCCGAGCGCGGCAGTGAGTGGACTGGCCGCGATGCCGGCGGCCCAGATGATGGCGGCGGCTTCGAGCACGCTGCCGTCTTTGAAATCGAGTGCGCCTTCTCTAACATTCGTGACGCGGGTGTTGTTGCGGATCTCGACGCCGAGTTTTTCCAAGCGCTTGCGGGCGTAGAGGCTTTGCTCTTCATCATAGGCATCGAGGATCAGCTCGGAGCCTTCGATGAGGATGATGCGGAGCTGCGCGGTATCGATCCGGCGGAAGTTAGATTTGAGTGAACGGTGGACGAGGTCGGCAAAGGCACCTGCGAGTTCGACGCCGGTGGGGCCACCGCCGACGATGGCGACGGTCATTAAATGGCTGCGCTCGGCGGCGTCGGTGGTGAGTTCTGCGCGTTCGAGATTGGAGAGAACGGTGCGGCGGATGTTCTGGGCATCGGCCAGGGACTTGAGGCCGAGAGTGTGGGTGGCCCAGTCGTCATGGCCGAAATAGCCGGTGCGAGCGCCGGCGGCTAACAACAAATAGTCGTAGGAATAGACGGTGTCCGAAAGACCGGTGGCATGTTTTCCGGCAATGTCGATGGCGGTGATTTCATCCATTAAGACGGTCACGTTTTTCGCATCCGCTAGAATTTGGCGGATCGAGCGAGCGATGTCTGGCGCAGCAAGCGAGGCGGTGGCGACCTGATAGAGCAGCGGCTGGAAGAGATGGTGGTTGGTGCGATCGACGAGAGTGATCTCGAAGTGTTCGTCGTTGGCGAGGCGGCGGGCGCACTCCATCCCGGCGAATCCGCCGCCGATGATGAGAAGTTTGCGGGGTGTTAGGGTGGGCATAGGAAGTGAAAATTTTTTTAACCGCAGATGAACGCAGATAGACGCAGATGGAAGAGGGGATGAAGAAATGAAAGAAGGAAGTGATGGCTATCTTGCAGGGACGAGACGTCCATGCCCCCAAGTTTTCTCTTATCAGCGTTCATCAGCGTTCATCTGCGGTTTAAATTTCTTAATTCTAGTCACCGCCGGCACTTTTCCAACAGACCCGCGAGGAACCAAGTGATTTGCACCAGCGCGTCTGAGTGGATGGACTTACCCAACGGCGCGAGGTCTTCGCGGCTTTCGGCAAGCAGGGCGAGCGCGGTATCGACGGCGCTTTCGATGGCACCCTCGTACTCGGCGATGCCTAGCAGGACCGGCAGGTCGAGTGGTTCTTGGTCGAGAATGCGCTTGTTGAGCTTGATGCGCTGGGCCTCGGAAGCGGTTTCTAGCAGGTTAAGGATGGGCAGGGTGAGCTTGCCTTTGATGAGATCGGTGCGGAGGGTTTTGCCGACGATTTCCTCGGAGCCGACGAGGTCGAGGCAGTCGTCGTAGATCTGGTAGGCGGTGCCGAGTTTCATGCCGTAGCTGTGAAGGCGGGCTTCAGTTTCTGGATCCAGCCCGGATAGATTCGCGGCAAGTCCGGTGGCAGCGGCGAACAGGGCACCGGTCTTCATGGCGATGACGCGGAAATACTCGGGCTTGGTGAAGGTGAGGTCGAACCGGCGCTGAGTCTGGATAATTTCGCCTTGGCAAACTTCGCGGGCGGCGTTGCCGACCTTGCGGCAGATGTCGATGCTGTTGAAGTCAGTGGCGAGGGTCAGCGCGTGGGAGAACAGGACATCGCCTAGCAAGACGGAGAGCGCGTTGCCCCATTTCGCGTTGGCGGTGGGGACCATCCGGCGGGTGTTAGCACCGTCCATGATGTCGTCGTGGACGAGAGTGGCCATGTGGATGAGCTCGAGGATGACGCCGATTTTTAGATGCTGCTCGGTGACTCCACCAGCCGCGCCGCCGACGAGGATGGCGAGGGCCGGGCGGATGCGTTTGCCGGAGGTATTGCAAATATAAGAGACGTATGGCTCGACGGCGGGGTCGAAGCC
>JAYVEJ010000513.1:0-4047 GCA_043748885.1 Luteolibacter sp.
TAAACCAAACCCGGAAAACCACCTTTCAGCCAAAGTCAGAAGTCACTTTTACAGAAAAAAATTTGCGCGGCCCGCCCTCCCCCTTCGCGTAGCAAATACCCAGCATTTCTTGAGCTTCGGCATATCCTTGATCAGCCGCCTTTCGAAACCATCTTACTTCCTCAACGTCATCCTTTGGCGTGCCTTTGCCGGTGTAGTAGCACCACCCCAGATTGAATTGAGCATCGGCATTTCCTTGATCGGCAGCAGCCCGATACAACTTGATAGCTTCGATATAGTCCTTTGACACACCTTCTCCACGGTAGTAGCAAACCCCAAGATTTAGTTGCGCTTGGGAATTTCCTTGGTCGGAGGACATTTTGAACAATTTAGCTGCCTTGGCGAAGTCTTGGGTGACACCTTCGCCGAGGGCGTAGCACGCTCCTAGACGATTTTCAGCCTCCGCATTTCCTTGGTTGGCCGCCTTGCTATACCACTTGACCGCCTCGGCTAGATCTTTTGGCAGACCTTCTCCCTTTGAGTATTGATTTTCTAGTGCGTGTTGGGCATTGGCCTCTCCTTGGTCAGCGGCCTTCCGGTACCACTTGATAGCCTCAGCAAGATCCTGAATCACTCCTCTGCCGAAGTAGTAGCAAACTCCAAGGCAATTTTGCGAAGCCGCATTTCCTTGCTCGGCGGATTTTCTAAACAATTTGGCAGCTTCTGTGAAATCTCGGAAACAACCCTTGGGAGAGGAAGTGAACAGTCGATATTGTCATATTGAGATGAAGCTAATATCAGCCTAGGTAACCTGTAAATCCAATTCGTTCGATGGATCGACGTTGTAGAAAACCTGAAGTTACATTTACCACCAGAATTAGCGATTCAGACAGAGTGCCATTTGAGTCGCGTTTATGAAATTAACAGAACTTGGAGGACGCGAAGTGGTCCGTACCACATTAACGGTGATTAATGAAAACTCGAGTTTTGAGAATTTCGAAGCTGTGATATTTGACTTGTTCGGTCAAGTGTGCCGCGTCGTAGGATTTTCTAGGCCAAAAAGTCATTGAATTGAGCGGGGTGCATATTTAACTGGAGGCCACCTCAAATAGCGATGGTCAGGACCACAAAAAACCGGCGGCCCTTGTGAGGACGCCGGTTTGATGAATGGATGAGAGTGGCGACACGAATGTCGCGACTCCTCACTCGGCGGCGACAGGCTGACGTGCTTCGGCTTCCTCGGCCTTTTGGTCGCGGAGCCAGGCGCGGCGGGACATTTTTACGCGGCCTTTTTCGTCAACTCCGAGGCACTTGGCGGTGATGACGTCGCCTTTTTTGACGATGTCTTCAACGTTTTCGGTGCGGCCTTCGGCGAGTTCGGAGACGTGGACGAGTCCGTCCTTGCCGGGGAGCACTTCCATGAAGGCACCGAACTGGGTGATGGAAACAACCTTGCCGGTGTAAACCTTGCCCACTTCGATTTCCTGGAACATGCGGTCGATCATCGCCTTGGCGCGGTCGAGGCCTTCTTGTTTGGAAGCGTAGATGTGCACGGTGCCGTCGTCCTCGATGTTAATCTCGGCGCCGGACTCGGCCTGGATGCCCTTGATGTTTTTGCCGCCTGGTCCAATGAGCTCGCCGATGCGATCTGCCGGGATTTTGACGGAAACGATACGCGGGGCGTGCGGGCTGAGCGGCTTAGGCTCCACGATGGATTCGGCCATTTTCTCAAGGATGGCGGTGCGGCCGGCCTTGGCGATGTGGATGGCTTCTTCGAGCATGGCAAGCGGGAGGCCAGCGAGCTTGAGGTCGAGCTGGTAGCCGGTGACACCTTCGCTGGTGCCGCATAGCTTGAAGTCCATGTCGCCGTAGAAATCTTCGGAACCGATGATGTCGAGCAGCATCTTGTAGGACTTCATCGAGTCGTCCGGGTTGTTTTCCGTGACGAGGCCGACGGAAATACCACCGACCGGGCGGATGAGCGGGACACCGGCATCGAGCAACGCCATGACGCCTGCGCAGACTGAGGCCATCGAGGTGGAACCGTTGGATTCCATGACTTCCGAGGAAACGCGGATGGCGTAGGGGAAGACGGATTCGTCAGGGATGACCGGCTCGATGGAACGCTCGGCGAGCGAGCCGTGGCCGATTTCGCGGCGGTTGATGCCACCCATGCGTCCGCATTCGCCAACGGAGAAGGGAGGGAAATTGTAGTGGAGGATGAAGCGTTTTTCGTCTTCGCCACCGGCGTAGTTGTCGAAATGTTGCTTCTCGTCCGCTGGGGCGAGGGTGGTGATGGCGAGCGCCTGAGTTTCTCCACGGGAGAAAATGGCGGAACCGTGAACGCGTGGCAGGGTGCCGACTTCTCCGTAAAGCGTGCGGAGATCGCCGATGGCGCGACCGTCGGCGCGGACGCCTTTTTCCATGATGGAAATACGGAACGCCTTTTTCTGAAGGTATTCGAAGGCTTGCTCGACGTCGAAATCGGTCGCTTCTGGAGCGCGGGATTTGATGGCGGCTTCCACTTCGTCGCGGAGAGCGCCGACTTTCTTGGCGCGGTCGGTTTTCGATGGCGCGTAGATCGCGGCTTCGATGCGGTCACCAGCGATTTCGTAGGCGATCTCGAGCAGGTTTTCCTTGGCGACGGTGACTTCGTAGGAACGCTTTTCCTTGCCGGCCAGTTTGGCGAGTTCTTCTTGGGCGGCGACGAGTTTGACGACGGCTTCTTGGGCGAAATGAAGTGCCTTGATGAATTCGTCCTCTGGCATTTCGTCGGCTTGGCCTTCGATCATGATGACGTTGGTCTTGTCGCCGACGTAGATCAGGTCGAGGTCGCTGTCCGCACGCTCGTCGTGGGTCGGGTTGATGAGGAATTTACCATCCACACGGCCGACGCGCACCGCACCGATCGGGCCGGCGAAGGGGATGTCGGAAAGGCAGAGAGCGGCGGAAGCACCGTTCATCGCGAGGATGTCGGAGTCATTCACGCCATCGGCGCTGAGGAGGATGGCGACGATCTGAGTTTCGTAGAGGTAGCCTTTAGGGAAAAGCGGGCGCAGTGGGCGGTCCGTCATCCGGCAAGTGAGGATTTCCTTCTCGGTCGGGCGACCTTCGCGCTTGAAGTAACCGCCTGGGAAGACGCCGGCAGCGGTGGCTTTTTCCTTATATTCCACGGAAAGTGGGAACCAGGTCTGACCGGATTTCACCTTGGTGGCGGAAACGGCGGTGACGAGGATGATGGTGTCGCCGCAGCGGACGGTGACGGCGCCATCGGCGAGTTTGGCAATTTTGCCGGTTTCGAACGTCATCGGATTGGTTCCGACATCGGCCGTAAGTGTATGGATATTCATAATCAGTTTTGTTTTGTTTTTTTCAGTGCGTGCGGCCCGATCTGCGGAATGCAGGGCGGGCATTCATCGTTTTCAGACAAATTCCGCAGCGCGCAAATAGGCGGGCTGCGGAGGGATGAGTCTGGCGAACCGGGCGGAAGATTCGTTGCCCGGACCGCTTTGCAAAACAGCCACGGGAACTTCCCGTGGCTGCGTTTGCGAAATGGTGTTAGCGGCGGAGACCGAGACCAGCGATGATTTGCTGATACTTTTCCTCGGAGCCTTTCTTGATGTAATCCAGCAACTTGCGGCGCTGGGAAACCAAGGTCAGAAGTCCACGACGTGAGGAAAAGTCCTTCTTGTGGATGTTCAGATGGTCCGTGAGATGGAAGATCCGCTTGGTGAGGAGGGCCACTTGATAAGGGGCGCTGCCGGTGTCTCCTTCGTGGAGTTGATAGTCTTTTTCGTTGATTTCTTTAGTGTCGGCCATGGTCGTAGGGGATGGATCGAGCATCTTTCGCAAGAGGGCCGGACCGTCCTAGGTTGGAGGTTGAGCGCGGAAGAAAGCGTCCGGGGGGCGGACTTGCAAGGTAATTGAAGCGGGCGCGGGAAGTTTTTAAAAACAAGTGGCGCGGTTTTTAACCACTTCTGTTTCTCCTTTTTCAGCACTTGATGTTAGGTAATGTGACGAAACTGTCACTTGTACTTTTTCCGGGAATCGGTTGAATGGTCGGGTGCC
>JAYVEJ010000514.1:0-4045 GCA_043748885.1 Luteolibacter sp.
CGCGCCCAAGCCGGGAGCGATGACCCCGCCGCAGTAGGCTGGGGCTGCGGAAATGACGTCGAAGGTGACGGCCGTGCCGAAGTCGATGATGATGGCGGGCACACCATGACGAGTGAGTGCGCCGGCGGCATTTGCTAAGCGGTCCGCGCCGATTTGCGATGGCTCGGGGTAGTCGATGCCCAAGCCGAGCGGGCTGTGACAATCGAGAAAATGCAGTGGGCATTTCCCCTCGAAATACTGAGTGAGGAGAAGGGCTTTAGCCGGGACGACGGAGCAGATCATCACCGCGTCGAAGCAGACGCCATCTAGCAATCGTTCAAGTGATTCCAGAGATATAGATTCGGTGGTTAGAACGGCGCGCCATGGTAGCAGGTTGCTGGCATCGCCGAGGGCGAATTTGGTGCGGCTGTTGGAGTTATCTATGAGTAGCCAGGCCATGGATCACCATTGGTGGGTGGTGAAATTTTTAGAAGCGGAGTTGACTAAGTGGGGGACGCCATCGCTGGCTTTTACGCTTAGTGTTCCGTCATTGATATACAATTCGAGCGAGTGTGTTAGGTCGGCGGAATCCAGCCAGAACTTCAACCAGATATCCGTGGTGCCTTGCCCGTCTATGCTGCCCAAGGTGGTATCAGCGGGTTCCAGTTTGCGGCCCGCTGCGGTGCGGAGGAGAATGGGTTTTTGCAGGTCGTGAGTCATCCCGGGATTCATTTTCAAATGCACATGAACCCAGTAAAACGCTTGGTCGCGGGTGACCAGAGTTTCTACAATCTGACAGCGGGCAGCGGCGTCTGATTGCCAAGCATAAGGACGGAGCCAGCTCCACGCCGCAAATACGGCGGCAACTAGCAGAGATACTATCAGGGAAAGTCGCAGGAGCGGTCGCTTCACGCGGCTAGAGGAACCCGCCAGCGGCCAAGCTGCAAACGAAAACGGGCGGACCGTGACCGGCCCGCCCGCAGAGGATCAACCCATCAGAGGTCTCAGAAGTCGTAGCCTTCTTCGCCGTGATCGCTGATGTCGAGACCGGCGGTCTCGGCTTCAGGACTTGGGCGAAGGCCGATGATCGCTTTCACCACCATCGCGATGATCACCGTGCCGACTATCGAGATCACCAAGGTGATACCGACGGCCATCAACTGTTGCACGATCAGACCGCCATTGCCGCCTTCAAGCATCTTGGCAAGACCATTGGTGGTGGCGTAGTTAGCAGGATCAGTCACTGCGAGATTGCCGTTCACTTTGCTAGTGGCCAACACCCCCGTGAGGATGGCACCCAATGTGCCGCCGACGGCGTGGACACCGAAAGTGTCGAGAGCGTCGTCGTAGCCGATCGCCCCTTTTACATACATCACGAAGATATAGGGAATGATCGCAGCCAGCACGCCAATGATCATCGCACCGGTGGCATCCACAAATCCGCATGCGGGAGTGATGACGACGAGACCAGCAACGATCCCCGAACAAATGCCGAGGATGGAAGCGTGCCCCTTGAGGATTTTTTCAACAATTCCCCAGACGAAGCCAGCGGTCGCGGCGGCGAGCGTGGTGGTCATGAATGCGTTCGCAGAAATTCCGTCTGCTGCCAGTGCGGAGCCGGCGTTGAAACCATACCAACCGACCCACAGCATCCCGGTGCCGACCATACAAAGCACCATGCTGTGCGGGGACATTTTTTCCTTACCGAATCCAATCCGCTTGCCGAGGATGATGCAAAGCACCAGGGCGCTCCAACCGGAAGTCATGTGGACGACCGTTCCACCAGCGAAGTCGATGGCAGTGATCTTAGCACCACCGTTCCAGACTCCGTTCATGAGTCCGGTCACGCCCCAAATCATGTGAGCCATGGGCATGTAGATGACGAACATCCAAATCGCGATGAAGAGCATGATCGCGCTGAATTTCATGCGCTCGGCGATGGCACCGATGATCAGCGCAGGAGTGATGATCGCGAACATGAGCTGATACATGGCGAACACGTTTTGCGAAACCCAGAAGCAGTAGTCGGTGTTAGGAGCACTCGTCACGCCTTTGAGGAAGAAGAATTCCGTGCCGCCGAGGAACGGCTCGAGCGCAGTCCCGGTGAAGCTTTTGCCGAAAATCAAACTGTAGCCGACGGCCCACCAAATGACGGTGACCATCCCCGCGCAGCCGAGGCACTGGGCCAGCACGCTGAGGACGTTTTTCTTTCTAACCAAGCCGCCGTAAAACAGGGCGAGTCCGGGCAGGGTCATGAAAAGAACCAATGCCGCGCAGGTCATCATCCAGCCGTTGTGGCCGGGACCGGCAGTTTCCTTGATTTTCGAAGTCCATGGCGCGGTAGCCGGGCCACCGACGCCGACGTTGCCGAAATAACTTTCCAAGTCCGCCAGCCGTTGTTCGGTCGTCGCCTCCGGTGCGGGTGCCGCTACCGCTTCAGTCGCGGGTGGCGGGGCTGCCGCATCTTGCGCCGACGCCGGCAGACATAAGGGGAGGGCGATGAACGCGATCGCGGCTGCTGTGAGGGCTCGCACTTTATTGAGATATCGACTGGTCATGGTGGTCAGAGTTAATCGGATGGATTGGTTGCCTGGCCCCGAAGATTCCAAATCTGCGGGGGTTGCGGGGCGAACAAGCATCCACCGTGCCAAAAACCGAATCCTAGGTAATCCGCTGATATCAAGCCCTCATCATTCCAAAAAAGTCCGCAAAGATGGTGGTTATCGCTTGCCATGAACAAAACCCCCACTTATCCCAGCGGCGTGCGGAGCGCTGATCCGTGCCAAATAAATCTGGACAATTACTACGGAAAGGTGAACTATTCGCCCAACGGAAAGTTTCCAGCTGCTATGTGGCACGCGGGATGCTAAATCCGAAACGCTCCTACCTGTTTCGAGAAATCGGGGCAGACAAGGACGCAAGCAGCAACCGAAAACCAACATAACACGATGCAAAACTACTGCAAAACCATTGGCGCCTTGGCCGCTGCCTCCGCCCTTGTGGCCGGCAACGCTCAGGCGGAAGTCGAATACGAACTCCACACCGGCTACTCCAGCGAGTACCTGTTCCGCGGCGTTGACCTTGGCCAAGACTTGGTCGAAGTCGGAGTGGACGCAGCCTACCAATGGAACGGACTCAGCCTCAGCGGCGGTGTCTGGGCGACTGCTTTTAACAGCGCAGCCTTCTCCACCGGCAAGGAGCAGATCTACAGCGAAACTGATTTGTATGCTGAAGTCTCGAAAGACCTCGGATTTCTCACGGCTTCCGTGGGCTACATCTACTACTTCAACGCCGGCCATCTCGGTGTGGACAATCAGGAAGTTTACTTCGGACTTTCCCGTGACCTCGGATTCGCGACGATCTCCCTCACCTATTACTGGGACATCATCAACAACAGCGGCGTAATCAGCCAAGGCAGCAGTAACGAAGGCTACACCGAACTCGGCCTCAGCCGTAAGTTCGAGCTTAACCAATGCCTCACGCTGAACGTGGGCGCAAACGTTGGCTACCTCGTTGAGGCTGATGTGTTCACGGCGTTGACCAGCAAGGTGTCGCTTGATTGGGGCTTTGCGGATCACGCCAAGCTTTCACCATTCGTTGCCTTCTCGCTGGGCCTCGGCGAAGAAGCTGGCTCCATCTGGAAAAGCACCGAAAATGAGCTCACCGCCGGTTCGATGCTGAGCGTCAGCTTCTGATCCAAGCACGATTCGTTAGACTTAAATCATCTAAAGGGCGGTTGCGAAAGCGACCGCCCTTTTTCGTGTCGCGGAGGCTCGTGGCAAACAACTGCAATTGCGGCTTGGAAATCCTGATGAATGCGGGAAAACTCCGTGGATGTTCCTCGGTCTTGATTCTTCAACCCAATCCCTAACCGCCGTTCTGATCGATCCGGTCTCTGGGGAAATCGCCTGCCAATTGTCCGTTCATTTCGGAAGTGACTTGCCCCAATATGGCTCACCCAGCGGCTTCATTCCCGGCGGGACTGGCGGTGAGGTGCATGCGAATCCGCTGATGTGGCTCGATGCGCTGGACCTGCTGTTCTCGCGACTGGCTGCCGCCACGGATC
>JAYVEJ010000515.1:0-4042 GCA_043748885.1 Luteolibacter sp.
GGCCTCTAAATCCTTGACGGGAATCTAGGGTGTCCGCAGTGTTTCAGAGGATTCGAAATTCTAACAACCGCCATGGACACACCGCAATCACCCCCACCGGGCATCCCGCTTCCTCCAGACACCACCAACTGGAGGCTCTATCTGGAACTGCTGTCGTTCACCGTCTTTGTCTTTCCACTCGGCCACATCCTCGGCCCGCTGATCCTTTGGTTGATTAAAAAGGATACGATCCCACAAGTGAATGAGGAGGGGAAAAAGGTCATCAATTTCAACATCTCGTGGACCTTGTGGAGCATCGTCAGTTGTGGCCTCGGCTTCGTTGCGTGGATCGTCATCGCGATCATTTCCACGCTCAAGGCCGCTAACAACGAGCCATTTCGCCATCCATGGACAATCGCGTTTTTGAAATAACGCGTTAAAGGGGAACCTCCAGACCTTCCTTCACGGCGAGTTTTTTCTGGTTCGCATCGAAGGTTAGAAAATGGGTGGCTCCCGTCACCTTTGCCGCCGCGACGTGAAGGATGTCGAAGCCACGATGTCCGCCGGTGAGAGTGTGAAGTTGTGAGAGGCGGAACGCTTCGGCCAGAATCGCGGCAGGATTGGAATTTCCAAGGATGACCCGTCCCGTCGCGACCGCGCTTTCAAACAACGCCAAATGGACTTGGGAGGCACCTGCGGTGATTCTTTTGCTAAATTCGGAGAAGCGTAGCGCGTTTCGCAGCTCGAAGTCATTGAAGGTGGAGATTCGTATAGGTTCGGTTGACGAGCCAATCCAAGCTGTCGCTGCAGGGCTATGGCTGTCATTTCCGTAAAGGGCGAACAGAAAGCTCGTGTCCGCGCAAATCACCATCTTCCGGATGCTTCATGGATTAGTTCCAGAGATTCTTGGGCTGTTAGCATTTGTTCCCCGCTGCGATCACGGGTGACTTCAGGAGCATCTGCCCAGTTCACCTTCTTCGCTTCCACCGGTCTCTCTGGAACGAGCCGGGCAATGGATTCTCCGCGCTCAGTGATGACGATTTCCTCGCCCGCCTGGACACGGATGAGCAGGCTGGTCGCATGGTTTTGCAACTCTTGGACTGTGGCAGTTTGCATAGGGCTACGCTGTTGTAGCACCCGTCGCAGGTCAACGCCGCTTTTTCCCGCCGCCGGTCTTCTTGCGACGCACCGACTTGATCGGGGAATCGTCTAGCAGCGCGGTGTAAATGTAGTCGAAGTCCTCCAGCTTGCGGCGCGGGATGGTTTGGTCGATGAAAATCTCTACCGACTTGGCGTAGTCGAGTTCGTCGGCAGTGAGGATGGTGAAGGCGTCGCCCTCGGCCTCGGCGCGGCCGGTGCGGCCGATGCGGTGGACGTAGTCCTCGGCGTTTTCCGGGACCCGATAGTTGATGACGTGCGAAACGCCGGAGATGTCGATGCCGCGGGCGGCGACGTCGGTGGCGACGAGGATTTCATAATCGCCGGCCTTGAATCCAGCGAGGGCTTTCATCCGGTCCACCTGGTTGATGTCCGAGTGCATGGCGGCGACCTTGGGCTGGCCGGTGGATTTGATCAGCGAAGTGAGCTGGTCGGCTTCCTTGCGAGTGCGGGTGAAAATCATCACCGAGTGGTAGTCGGTTTGTTTGAGAAGTTCTAGCAGCAGCCCGTCGCGCTGGTCCATCGCGACTGGATAGAAGGCGTGGGTGACGCTCGTCGGGATGGACGTGCGGGCGATCTCGATGCTGAGCGGATCGGTGAGGCACCATTGGGCGAAGGTCTGAATCGCCGGCGGCATGGTGGCGGAAAAGAACAAAGTCTGACGACCTTCCCACGGGCAGAGGTTGACGATTTTTCTAACCTGCGGGAGAAATCCCATGTCGAGCATGCGGTCCACTTCGTCGAGGATGAGCACCTTGATTTCACCGAAGCGCATCGAAGTTCGATAGAAATGATCGACCAGACGACCGGGCGTGGCGACGACGATATCCGCCCCAGCGGCGAGTTGCTCGCACTGCGTGCCGAGGCCGACGCCGCCGTAGAGCAGCGCGACTTTGAGTCCAGTGTGCTTGCCGTATTTTTCAAATTGCTCGGCCACTTGGTGGGCCAGCTCGCGGGTCGGCTCGAGCACAAGGATCTGCGGCTTGCCAAGTTTTTCGATTTTCGAAAGGGAAGGAAGCGCGAAGGCAGCGGTCTTTCCCGTGCCCGTTTGGGACGCGCCGATGAGGTCGCGACCTTCGAGGATGAGCGGAATCGCCTGCGCCTGGATCGGCGTAGGCGTGGTGTAACCGGACTCCTCAATGGCTTCCAGAACGGCTGCGGAGAGCCCAAGTGTGTCAAATCCCATACGGCGAGGGTGGTAGTTGGCCGGGCGGTCCGGGTCAAGGGGCGATTGTGAGGCGGAAAAACTCGTAGCTGCCGCGTCTCGCGGTTAGAGATTTCTCCACGCTCCGCACTCCGGCTTTCGAAGTTGAAATCCAACGGCTACGCGAATGTGTTCCTCCAAATCTTCCATCCTAAAATCCAGCAGATGCTGGGTCGCTCATGACATCGCCCTGACTCATTTCAAGGACGCCTCAATGAAACGGCAGAATGCTCTGATGATAGGCTGGTTTGACATTGGACTCGCCGAATGGTTTCATCCGCCATGGCTCCATTCTCCGCCACTTATCCGCACCTCCGATTGGACTCATCCGGGCGGGCTTGGGTGGACGGAGCAAATGTTAAAGTAAGCGAAGTCGCGGCGGACTTTCTCGCTCACGGCTCCTCGGTGGAGGAAATGTCGATCCAGTTTCCTCAACTCACTCCTTCCATGATCCACGCCGCACTGGCGTATTTTTACGATCATCGCCTGGAGTATGAGGAGGCGCTTGCCACGAGTCTGAGGTCCAGCCGCGAAAAAGCCGCCGCCACGGTGGACTCCCCATTGCGCCTGCGCTTGGGGAAAGCTTCCGGCCAGTCATGAGCGTGGCTCTCTACATGGATGTCCATGTTAGAAGAGCTGTCACCAATGGTCTCCGTATGCGTGGAGTCGAGGTCATCACGGCTCGGGAGGACGGCACTGCCATGTGGCCCGATGATCTGCTGCTCGACCGTGCCAGTGAATTGGGGCATGCACTTTTCAGTCAGGACGAAGACCTGCTAGCGGAAGCCGAACTCCGGCAGCGTGAAGGCCGCAATTTCGCAGGAGTCATCTATGCCCATCAACTCGCTATCACCATCGGCCAATGTGTGAGAGACCTAGAAATAATCGCCAAGGCTGCAGAGCCGGAGGATCTCAAAAACCGGGTGGAGTTCCTTCCTTTGTGAGTAGCAGGATCTTTCAGAAATACTGTGGCGTTGCGGAGATCATGGCCTATTTAGCACCTTCATAGAAATCTCAACACCTTTTCAAAAATCGCGGTTGGCACTCGCGGAAAATGGGATTGTTATAGCCATGGAATTGTAGAGCTCCTTCACCCAAACCGTCATGTCACAAGCCATCATCGATCCCGAGGAAGTCCGCCGTTTCGCTGCGGAGTTGAAGCGTTTCAACGGCGATCTGCGTGAGCGGACCGGCTCGCTGATGGCGCGCTTCACGGCGCTCGGCGATTCGTGGCAGGATCAGGAGCAGGAAAAATTCGCGACCGAGTTCACTCAGTTAATGAAGACCCTGAAGTCGTTTTTGGAACTATCAGATCGCCACACGCCCTATCTGTTACGCAAGGCGGAGCGGATCCAACAATACCTCGACCAGCGCTGAAACCACCGCGATGTCCGACCAAGTCAAAATTTCCTCGATCAACGCGCTCGAAGCGTTTCGCGCGGATTTGATCCAATACATCGCCAAGGCCCGCGTCGCGCTGGAGGACATGGAGGGCGATGTCCGCCGGACCCAGACGTGGCTCGATACCGACCGCGCCCAGCACTGGGCCGGGCAGATTAAGCTGTGGATGAAAAATCTCCATCAGGCGGAGCAGGAACTTTACAGCGCGAATCTAACGAACCCGCAGGCGAGCAACGCGTTTCAAAAAATGAACGTGCTCAAGTCCAAGCGCAAACTTGAAGAAGCCGAGGCAAAAATGCT
>JAYVEJ010000516.1:0-4040 GCA_043748885.1 Luteolibacter sp.
ATCGGTTACTGATGGATTCGTGGGATAGCGCTTTCACGAAAAAATCATACACAATAATCAAGCTAAGTTAAGCAATTTATTTTGCGGTGAATCCTTTGCATGAAATCAAAGCCACCAACGACTGAGTCATGGAGCGCAAAATCTGCTCACCCAAGAGTCCAGGAGGAACTGGCAATCGGAACGGCCACCGTGACTCTCGGATAACTGGTTCGATCTATCACCCAGTTGTCATCAAATATGAAATTGCAAGAGCGATCCTCTATTGTTTCACAGTAGTCGCGGTTTAGGATATTGACCATTCTCGAGCCGTTTCAATAGCAATTTCAATTTCTTAGCACCCCAGCTAATTCCTAGCAGTTGAATACCCAAACCCCCAAATCCCATGAAAAAACCATCTATATGGATCGCCCAGGTCGCGTTGGCCGTTCTAGCGTCCGCCTGCTTCAATCAAACCGCTTCGGCCGCCCCCGGCACTGCGGTTAATGTCAACTTTTCGCTCACCGGTGCCGGAGACTTGATGGACGGAACCTCCTTCATTTCCGGCAGTTACCAACAAGCACCATCCTACTACAGTGGCACCAAATGGAACGAAGCTGTCGGCCCACTGATCATTGCCACGAATTCTGAACCCAGCAGCTCGTTCACCCAGACTAGCCTGCTCGACAGTACGGGTGCCGTAACCACCATCGGTTTCACCACCGCTTCGACGACCACTCCATTTGATTTGGAGGGGCCATACAGCTTTGGTGACCACCCGAATACCAAGATGCTCAACGGTGGCGTGCGCCGGGCTTACAATTCCGGAAGTGGCAACAATTTGAACAATCGCCTCACGATCAGCGGTTTGAATAATGCCAAGGTTTACAACATCTACCTAACCAGCTCGCAAAACCCGAACGTCAAGTGCGCTTGGAGGATCGGCGCGGCAGGCACGCCCCAGACCATCCTGAACACGACCGCCACGCGGACAGCACAAACCTGGAAACCCGGCGACAACTGGGTGGTTTTTTATGCTGTCCCCACCGATGGTGCCGGGAATATAGACGTCCGCGGTCAAGGTCAAGCCGGAGCCGACGCCGGAGCCTTCAGCGGAATCACCCTGAACGGCTTCCAAGTCGTCGAGGCAACCGGTTGGCTGAACCCGGACAAGTCGATTTATGATTTTGGCACGCCCGCAGTCGCCGGAACTTCTTCGGTGGTTTCCGCCAACGGGACCGGCAACACTATCACTTGGACAGTGCTCTATTCGTCGAATCTTGCCGCTCTCTCGCCGACCTTCACTTTGGCGGATAACGCAACGTGCGTCCCGGCTTCGGGAAGCACTCAAAACTTTTCAGGTGGCCCGGTGAACTACACAGTCACCGCCCAGGACGGCACCGTGCGGGTGTATGCCGTAACCGCTGTCTTGGCCCCGCCAAGCACAGCCCGTGACATCTTGAGCTTCACAACTCCGTCGGGGAGCGCCGCTATTGCAACCAATTCTGCGACGCTTTACGTGCCGGTCGGCACCGATGTCACGGCGCTCGTACCCACCATCACGCTCTCGCCTTTTGCCTCTGTTTCGCCGGCCTCGGGAGTGCCTCAAAACTTCACCAGTCCGGTGAACTACACGGTTACTGCCGAGGATGGCGTCTCCACCAAGATTTATACCGTTAAGGTGGTGCCGGCGAACTACTGGAATAACGATGCGGGTGGCGGGTGGTCGTTCGATACCAACTGGAATCCTGTGGCGGTGCCAACTTCCTCGGTGACGACGACGCTGGTTTTTGACGTCCCCGGACTCTACACGGCAAGCAACGACTTGGCCAGCCCCTTGCAGGTGAACCAGATCGTGATGAATGTAAGCGGCTTGATCCTTGCTGGTCCCACCGGCGTTGAGTTCGCGGGAATCACTCCGCAATTGCTCCAAGGCAACGCCAACGCGGTTTTGGTGGAGACTCCCATGGAACTTTCGGTGGACACCACCTTGGGCGGTTCCGGCACCGGCCAGGTGCAGACCACCGGGTTGATTTCAGGACCTGGGCGGTTGATCAAGAGCAGCCCCGGCACGCTGCGGATGAACACAGTGGCTAACAACACCTACAGCGGAGGAACCACCATCCTGAGTGGTACCATCATGCCCAACCGCCCAGTTTCCTTTGGCTCGGGTCCCGTGACACTGGCGGGCGGCGTGATTTTCAATCAATCCAACGAGGGATCCGGCTACGACGGCAACAGCCCTGGAGGTGCCTACCCGAACACTTTCATCCTGAGTGGCGGCGAGGTCACCTTCAACGTCGCTTTCGGTGGGGCGACGGACATCTGGACCAATACCGAAATTTCAGGTTCCGGCAGCATTAAGGTCATTGGTGGCGGACGTGCCCAGGGTCTGACCTTGCAAGGGGTCAATACCTTCTCCGGCGGGGTGACCATCGCCGGTCCGGCCGACTCGCCCAATGTTAGTGTTTACAACAACGATTCGCTGGGCACTGGAACACTGACCACCACGATGACGAGCACCGACGTGTCGGCAGGCGGACTGCGGGTGAATGCGGATCTATCTGCGGTTCCGAATGCGATCCATCTGGGAGCGACCGCCGCCCAACGCTTGGTCGTCAATACCAGCCCAGATGGTGCCGGCCCCTTCACCGCGACCTTTACCGGTCCGGTGTCCGGCAGCGGCGGCTTCGTGAAAGCCGGCAACGGCACGGTGGTGCTTACCGGGACAAAGACTTACACCGGCAGCACCCGCGTCAACGGCGGCCGACTCTTGCTCACCGGCACCAACTCCGGCACCGCAGCGGTCACCGTAAACGCCTCCGGACGGCTCGGCGGCAGCGGCAGCAAACCGGCAGCAGTCACCGTCGCGACCACTGGTGGACTGGTGCTCGATATCAATACTTGGGCGACTCCTAGCAGCGGCCTAACGGTCAATACCCTAGTCCTACCCGCGGCCCCGTGGACGGTCGATGTGAGATTCTCCGGTGCCTTCTCGGAAACGAATAAGACCCTGCCGATCATCACCGCCACCGGGGGGATCACCGGTTTCAATGTCGCGGATGTGACCATCAGTGCGGATGCCAACTTCCCCGGCAACGGCACTTGGGTCATCCAGAAAACTGGTAACACCCTTGAACTCGTTTACACGACGCTGGTGGTGACGGACTACATGGCGTGGGATGCTCTCTACCCTGAAGATCTCTCGAATCCTGCGTGCGACAACGACGGCGACGGCTTGAGCAACCAACAGGAATACGCCTTCGGTCTTAATCCAACGCTCGGCTCATCGGTTAATCCGATCACCGTCCCGCTTAACAAGACCACCGGCATGTTCACCTACACCCGTCGTGCCACCCCAGCTACCACCGGCCTCACCTACACGGTGCAGACCTCCACGAGTCTGGCGAGTTGGACGGCGGATGGTGGGGCTGTGCAAACCGTCACCGGCACTGTTAGCGATGTGCAAACCGTGCAAGTCACGCTCAGTGGTGCCATCCCGCTGACCGCTCCGACGATCTTCGTGCGGGTCAAAGCCACGCCGTGATGGATCTTCCCCATCCACGGGAAATCAGGATGCACTGAACTACGAACCACCAAAGCCGGGAGTCTAACTCCCGGTTTTTTGGTTGGGATAAATCAGTCACCTCATGATTTGTGGAAATGCCCAAAAAATAGCTGGGGCGTCACGTTCCAGACCGTTGTTCGGGCACCCTGCCCGGCCCCGTTAGGATAGGAACTTTTTCAGAATTCTTAACCGCAGATTGCCCAAGATAAACGCAGATGAAGAAGCTAGATACCGGACGCTTAGAGGTGATACAGGGAATCCCTGAACTCGTATTGCGGTAGGAACCGCCGTTGCCGGCGACCCCCCGCACAGGTCCGTACGTGAAGAATTACCTCATACGGCTCTTGCCAATTCGCGTCAGGTTAGTGCGTAAATGGCTGGTTTTTAGCGATTTAGACAAAAATAATTCAGCGAAAAGCTTGACAAGGTGAGCGAGCCGGCAAGCTCGGTATGTCAAAAGCCTTACCCGCCGGCCGCTCGTGGCCGAGCCTGCCCG
>JAYVEJ010000517.1:0-4038 GCA_043748885.1 Luteolibacter sp.
CGCAGATCCACGCTTGTCCCAGCCCGGTCGCGAGTCATGCTGCCTCGTTCCCGCGCCGCTTTTCATGTCCCCTCCGCATTCACGTCGCCGCCTTGCCACAGTCGCCAGCATCCTTCTGCTGACCACCGCCGGACTCGTGTGGCTGCCGCGAAATGAATCTCGCCCGCGCCCGGCCTCGGTGGAATCTCAGCCTGTTTCCCCCGCGCGGCCCATCCTCGCCGCCGTTAGAACCGACTCCGAGGAAGTCTGGAACCTCGACCTCGGTGGCCAAGCAAGCTCCATCACCCTCGCCCTCGACGCAGCCGTCCTCCGCGATGCCGATGGCAAGGAAACCCTCACCCGCCTCACTCCGCCAGCCACTCGGGAAACTTTGCCCGCCCGCCTCGCCGCACTCACCGCGCCCGGTGGCGTTTTCCCGGTCGCTTATCTCACTGGCGAAGCACGATCCACCGCCAGCCGCCGCGTCGTCACTCCAGATCTGCGTGTACAGTTAGAGGCGGCGGCGGCGGATCGGATTGCCGCGCAAAACCAACTCGTCATCAAGGACCGCCCGGCCTACGCCCCCGGCTGGGTCGTCATGAGTGCGAGAAATCCCTTCGCCGCGCTTGCGGCCATGAGCCACCTGCGCACCCTCCGCGAGGTCGCTGCTGCGGATGTCTTGCTGGCCGTCCAACACAGCCTGCGCACTTTGCCTAACGACCCGCTCATTTCCAGCCAATGGCATCTCAAACGTTCCGGCGCCGCAGTCCTCGGCTCGGATGTGAACATCGAAACTGCTTGGAATTATCCCGCCACCAACGGCAGCCGCGGGGCCGGCATCCGCATCGGCATCGTCGATGATGGCCTGCAAACCGCCCACCCCGACCTCGCCCAAAATGTCGATACGCTCAACGACAAGGACTGGAACGGCAACGATGCCGATCCCAATCCCGGCACCGGCAATAACCACGGCACCGCCTGCGCCGGAAATGCTGCGGCGCGTGGCAACAACGGCATCGGTGTGAGCGGCAGCGCGCCCGAGGCCACCCTCGTCGGCATGAGGCTAGTCGCCGCCGCCGCGACCGATGCCCAAGAAGCCGAGGCCATGGCTTACCTGCCCGACCTCATCCAGATTAAATCGAACAGTTGGGGACCGGACGACACCGGCAGCGTCCTCGAAGGCCCCGGTCCTCTAACCACCGCCGCCCTCCAATCCGCCGCCACTTCGGGTCGCAGCGGCAAGGGCAGCATCATCCTCTGGGCCGGTGGCAATGGCGGCGCTGTCGGTGACAATTCTAACTACGATGGTTATGCAAATTCCATTTACACCATCGCCATCGGAGCCACCGACAGTGATGGCCTCCGCGCCTATTACAGCGAGCCGGGCAGCAACCTAATCGTCTGCGCCCCGTCCGACGGTGTGCTCGGCATCACCACCACAGACCGCACCGGCGCTGATGGCTATAACAGCACCGACTACACCAGCGCCTTTGGCGGCACCTCGTCCGCCTGCCCCACCGCCGCCGGCATCGTCGCCCTGATGTTAGAAAAAAATCCTAACCTCGGCTGGCGCGACGTGCAGGAAATCTTGATCCGCACCGCCGTGCCACCGCCCGCCTCCAGCGGCTGGGTCACCAATGGCGCGGGCATCCCTTTCAACCACGACTTCGGTGCTGGCCTCATCGATGCCACCGCCGCCGTCAATCTCGCCACCACCTGGACGGATCTTCCCGCGCAAATTTCCGCAACCTCCACCCAGACCGGGCTGGCCGTCGCCATTCCTAACAACACCGCCGTCGGCACCACCCGCAGCTTCGATCTATCCGCCACTCACATCCGCGTCGAGCACGTCACCCTCAAGCTCAGTGCCACTCACAGTGCCCGTGGCGATTTGGAAATCACCCTCACCTCGCCGGGCGGCATGATCAGCAAGCTCGCCCAGGTCCATGCCGATACCGGCGACAATTACTCAAACTGGACCTTCAGCTCCGTCCGCAGTTGGGGCGAGATTTCCACCGGCACATGGACCCTCAAGGTCGCCGATCTCAGCTCCACTGGCAACACCACCGGCGGCACCCTCACCGCTGCGGAGTTGAAAATTTTCGGCTCCTCAGCCAGCCCAGTCATCACTGCGGCCAGTCTATCCGCCAGCGGCCAGTCCTACACCGACCTGCCTCTAACGGTCACCTCCATCACCGCGTCCGACCCAGGTGGCGATCCACTGAGCTATTTCTATCAGTGGCAATCCAGCACCAATCAAACCGTCTTCACCGACGAACCCGGCGCCACTCTCGCCACCGCTCCAGCCCTCACCGGGAAGCTCCTCCGCTGCAAGATCACTGCCTCCGACGGGAATTCTAGCAGCACCGCATTCACCACCGCCGCCGTTAATCTTCTAACTCGCCCCGCCACTCTGGCGGAGATCGGCAGCGCCTATTCTTACACCAGCGGCCTCGTCCTCCGCAGTGCCGATGCCACGCTATCCCGCCGCGCCATCATCCACGAGTTCAGCCAAGGTCCAGCTGGCTCCTCTTCGGAGTGGATCGAAATTCTCACCCTCCAGTTCGGCAGCCTCGCCTCTTGGAATCTCCACGATGCCGCAGCTAACACCCTATTTTTTCTCAACGCTCCCGTCTGGAATAACATCCCCGCCGGCACGCTCATCGTCGTTTATAACGGAAATTCCAAAGACCCACTCCTCCCCGCTGACGACCTCGATCCTGCCGATGGCCGGATGATTGTTAGCAGCACCAACCCAGCGTATTTCGCCGCCAACTCCGCCGCATGGCTACCGCTCTCAAACACCGGCGATTCTATTTTTCTAGCCGATCCCACCGGCACCCTCGCCCATTCCTTCGCCTATGGAAACAGCACCGCCACCACGCCTAACATCGGCAGCGTTGGCAGTGCCAGCTCCGCCCACTTCACTGGCGATACCGACGCTGGCGCTAACCTCGCGGCTAACTGGCAGGTCACCACTGCCGCTGGCGCAACGCCCGCCGCACCTAACAACCCAGCGAACCTAGCCTTCGTCACCGCCCTCCGCGATGGCAGCCTCAGCAACCCGCCGCTGTTTCGCATCGGCAGCAGCGCGGTGATCCCTAACGGCCTATTACTCGACTCCCACACCGGCATCCTAGCCGGCACTCTCGAGCCAGCAAATCCCGCCGCCGCCTACCCCATCGTCATCGAGCGCTATAACTCGCTCGGCGAAATCGTTTCCCAATCTTACACCCTCACCCTCAGTCCCGCCGCCACCTACGCCGCGTGGATTTCCGGCTACGCCGTCGGTGCGCTCAGCGGCCTGAATGACGACCCCGATCACGACGGCCTACCTAACGGAATCGAAAACTACCTAGGCACCGCGCCCGATTCCGCCAACCCCGGCCTCGCCCCAGTCTCCGCCACCGCCACCATGCTGGTCTTCCGCCACCGCCGCGCGAACACCCCTGCCAGCGATCTAACGGCCAGCTACGAATGGTCCAGCGATCTCATCACTTGGCACCCATCATCCACCACCGTCAGCATCTCCGCCGTCCCAGCAAACGGCCTCATCGAAGTAACCGCCACCGTTACCGGTGTGCCGGAGCCGCAGCTCTTCGTGCGGCTCAAGGTCGCCCGTTAGGATTCATCCGCCTCGGCAGATTATTTCCCAAAACCCGAAAGGTGTTACGTCCTTCAGCCCGAGAACCTCCAAATCATGAACTCCAACGGAGTTCCGGCCTTGGGCGGGTGATTGGATGGAATTGAGAAAAACTCCCGGCGTCGGTCTCCGGTCCCAAATAACAAACATTTGTCCTACTGCGACGAAATGGAAGCTCTGCTCCAGGTGGTGCGGAGTTCTTCAAACGAATTGCCAATTGGCAAGTTTGCCCGAAACCCACTTGCGTATGACCACCTCGCTTCTATCAGCCAAATACCAACAAGTTGTAAGAGTGATACCAAATCGCGGCATAAGGCCCCGGGCAGAATGCCAGTTGTGTTCTTAGAATGATTCCAGCTTCCTTAGCCCTCTGAATGTGACGAAATTGTCACTTGTACGATTCGCTCGTACCTGCC
>JAYVEJ010000518.1:0-4015 GCA_043748885.1 Luteolibacter sp.
CCTTTGCGTTGCCACTTCGAGCACCCGCAAATCAAACTCAGGTTTACCGGCCAGATCAGCCGCTACCAAGGGCGGCAGCGTGCCACGAAGAGATGCGAACGTATCTAAGGCGCATTCGTCACCTGCCTAAATCACAGAACATGGACCTCTTGTTTCCCCCTCTCACCCACCCTTTGACTCATGAACCCAGTTGAGATTCCAACCTGCTGCCTAGGCGTCGTGATACCGGTTTATAATGAG
The DNA here is from genome assembly GCA_043748885.1 of Luteolibacter sp. GTDB lineage: Bacteria > Verrucomicrobiota > Verrucomicrobiia > Verrucomicrobiales > Akkermansiaceae > Luteolibacter. Next base: position 241 of record JAYVEJ010000518.1, read on the forward strand.
GAAAAAACCCTGCACATCATCGTGAAGCGAGTCCTCGCCCGGCCAGAAGTCGGCGAGCTGGTGATGGTGGACGACTGCTCGACTGATGGCACTTGGCAAACCATGCAAAAACTTGCGACGAGCGATTCCCGCATCCGGATTTTCCAACACGCCGTGAATCAGGGGAAGGGCGCGGCCTTGCGCACGGGATTCCAACACGTCGAGTCAGACATCGTGATTATCCAAGATGCGGACTTGGAATACGATCCAGATGAGTATCCGAAGCTTCTGATGCCGATTCTCACGGGTCGCGCCGATGTGGTTTTCGGCTCGCGCTTTTTAGGCTCTGGAATGCACCGGGTTCTTTATTTTTGGCATTACGTCGGCAACCGCTTCCTCACGCTGCTTTCTAACATGTTCACCAACCTCAACCTCACCGACATGGAGACCTGCTACAAGGTGTTCCGCCGCAAGGTGCTTGACGAGCTGGTGATTCAGGAAAACCGCTTTGGATTCGAGCCGGAAATCACCGCCAAAGTCGCTAAATTGAAGGTTCCGATCTATGAGGTTTCGATTTCCTACTATGGCCGGACTTACGATGACGGCAAAAAAATCGGCTGGAAAGACGGGGTCCGCGCCATCTGGTGCATCTTGAAATATTGAGTGGGCCTGAGATTGCAGGTTCCCGCCCCGACGCCACACGAGTCGATTTCCCGATGCAACGGCTTTTGAAATTCCGGCCCGCTCTGTTGGCCACTTTGGTGATTGTGGGCTGTGCCGTCGCGGCGTTTGCGCCAGCGCTATTCCAAGGGAAAGTCCTCGCCCCGTTGGACATCACCACCACCTTGCTCCCGCCTTGGAAGGACAGTGCCAACGGTGCCAAGCCTCACAACCACAGTCCGAGCGATGCCGTTACCCAATACCTCCCCTACCGGCTCCATGTCGAAAAATCCCTGCGGGAAGATGGCTACATCGGTTGGAATCCTTACGAGATGGGGGGCTACAGTCTGGCCGCAAACACCATGGCCCTGCCGGCCTCGTGGACCATGCAGTTGCATCGGTTTCTGCCCTTCGCGCAGGCATGGGATTTCGGGATCCTGGCTGAGTTTCTCGTCGCGGGCATCGGCATGCTGGTTTTCCTCCGCAGCCGCAGTCTTCCTTGGTTAGCGTGTGTGCTCGGGGCGATCGCCTACATGGGCAACAGCCAGTTCATCATCTGGATCTATCACCGCTGGGCGTTGAGTTCCTTTTCCTGGATGCCGTGGGTGCTGTGGGCTGCGCCTCACGGGTTGAGCTGGAAGAATCCCGGCATCCGGCAGTTGCTGTTGCCGTTTTTCCTCACTCTCGCGCTGCTCGGCGGCTCGCTCCAACACATGGTTTTCGTCGGCCTCGCCTGTGGCTGCCTCGTGGCGGGTGGCATTCCCAACCTAAAATCCGCCACCCAGCAATGGCCTGTTGTCGCCTGCTGGGCACTCGCCTTCTGCCTCGCCTTGGGAATGGCGGCATTCACCATCGAGCCACAGGTTCTCGCGTATTTCACCAATATCGCAGTCGGCAACACGCGCGGCGGAATCGGCTATCCGATGGGTCCGACGCAACCGTTTTTCAACCTGCTGGCCATCCCCGCCCAAATCTGGCCTTGGTTGCTCGGCGACCCACAATCCATCGACTCATGGCGCTTGCTCAAAGCCGATTTTATGAATCTTGCCTACCTCGGAACCGTTCCGATGGTCCTTGCCCTCGCCGGCTTGTTTAACAAATCCATGCCCCGCCAGGCCAAGTGGCTGATCCTCGCCGGATTGTTAATCCCGCTCACCCCGCTCGTCGGCCCGCTTTATCACCGCGTCCAACTGCTATTCCTGCTAGGTGGATCGTGGATGGCGGCGGAAATGCTGGCGGTTTTTTGCGTGGCTCCACCACGACGGTTGATCCGAGGAATGTCGCTAACGGTCATCGCTCTAGGTGCGGCATTGCTTGTCGGCACCTGCCTGCCCTCTAAAATCAGAACCTCCGTCGAGGACCAAGTCGTTGCGAAGTCCCTCGTCGCCACCGCCGCTTCCAGCTTCCGCAGTGACCCGGCGTGGATCAAACTCCGCGCCCGAGATTGGACCGCCCGCTTCTCCCTCACCCATCCTCGCACCGCTTGGGTCTATGGGCTTCTGATCGCTGGAACCGCCGGATTGCTTCTTTCCTCGCGCCCCGCTGCGCCGGAAGTGAAGTGGGGAAACCTCGTGATTCTGGGCGTGACGGCCCTCGAGTTATTCACCCTATTTCAGACTTGGACGACTTTCTCCGAGCCTCGCGACCTCCGGCCCGGACACCCGCTGATCGAGAAAATCCGCCTGCTAGCAGGGCCTAACCGAGTTTTGCAAAGAACACCCGAAGTGGCGTTTGCCGATATCTTCGCAACTCCTAACCTGCTTGCCAGTTACGCCATCGCTTCCGTCGATTCCTACGAAAGTATCCAATACCGATCCAGCTCCGTCGTGCTGGCAGATGCCGCACCAGACATCCGATTGAGTCTAGCAGGCGTGGGAGTCTCCGTGCAACCGGCTGGCACGCCCGCCCAGAAAGGCACTGCGGATTGGCCGGTGATCGAAACCTCCAGCGGCTACTCCATCCGGAAAAACCCTCGGGTGCCCGCACCGCTGGTTGCCGGTCGCGGCCAGATTCCGGAAAATCCTCAGGCCACGGTAGTCGCGTTAGAGACCGCCACTCCGATTTCCCCGGCTGCGCAAACGATGAACCGCTGGGAGTTCGACGCACCGCAAGATAGCACCTGGATTCGGATCTCTCAGAACTGGCATGAAGGCTGGCGCTGGAGAGTCCCCGGCGGCGCTTGGCTGCCCTTCCGCAAAGGAGCCGATGCCGCCTGCTGGATCGCTCTGGCACCAAACCAACCGCACCCGTTAGAAGCCCGTTTCTTTCCTCGTGCCACTTGGCTTACATGGGTTTCCCTAGCCACGGTCGTCGCTTGGCTTGGCCTGATCCCTGCCGCCTATTATATCAATCGTCGGCGCTGCCGCTGATGGCCCGGCGTCTGGTAGAAAATTGCCGCCTTCTCATTTCCCCATCGCTTTCACGATCCGTCACCCATGGACAGTAATAAACTCAAAGCCATCATCTTCGTGGTGTTCACCATGTTCGTGGCGCTATACCTCGGGATCAGCGCCGCCACCGCCCAAGAAGAAACCGTCATCTGGGTGCACGGGGTCGCGACTCTGATGACTTGCCTTCTGCTAGGTCGGCGGATTTGGTTGTTGATTCCGTTTCTGGGATCCGTGGAGCTTGCTTTGCGGATACCCGGACAACCCAGCACTCTACTTCTTGCTCAGATACTCGTCCTTTGTTTCTCTTTGTTGCTGCTGATGATGCGCAAGCTGCCATTCCGATTGCGCATCACGGAGCTGGAGTGGTGGCTCGCCATCTTAACAATGACAGTTCTCCAAGCTTATCTTAGAAATCCGGTCGGACTCAACATATTCGGCGGCACAAACGTCGGGGGGAAACCCTACGCAATTTTCGGGATCGGCATTCTAGTTGCACTGCTTCTATCGGGGCTAAGAGTTCCCATATCTGAACTAAAATCAATTATCCGTTTGAGCATCCTCGGCGGACTTACCAACTTTTGCGTTGGCATTGCCAGTCATTTCATTCCTTCAGTTGCATTTTGGACCGGCGGAAGTTATGTCAACACTGGCGAGGTAAATTATGAGAATGCCGGAGTCGCGATTGATGAAAATGCAGCCACCCGCATCGACACGCTAACTATCGCATCGCGGAATTTCGCACTCTG
>JAYVEJ010000519.1:0-4014 GCA_043748885.1 Luteolibacter sp.
TGCCGGTGTTAGCAGAGCGCTCGTAAGCGTCCGCCGCGTCGGCGAAGGCCTTGTCGAGATCGCGGAAGGCCATGAACTTGTTCGAGTCGGAGAGTAGGAAACCGAGGTTGGCTAACAGACTCCAGTCGTCGGGATTGTTGCGGATGCCGCGCTCGAGGAATGCCCGGCCACGGTAAATCGCGGCCCGCCACGCCTCCCGCCGCCGCAGTGAGGGCAGGGTGGAATCGTTGATGTAATAGGACGCCGCATTGTAGGCGGAGTGCGAGTAACCGGCCTCCCAATAGTAACGAGTCCGCGGCGCGAGATCGACGATGGTGTCGTAGGTGTCTGCCACGTCGTCCCACCGTTTTTCCTCAAAAAACGTGAACGCCCGCAGGTTGAGAAACGTCGCCACCAGCGTGCGCAGCCCGCCGAGTGCCACCGCCGAGCTGGTCTGGCCGATCTTGTCGCGGGTGCCGATTTCCATCGGCGGCGGAGTCAGGCCGGTGGCGCGGAGTTCCTTCGCGAGTCCGGCCTCGAACGGCATGCGCGCCGCGCCGAACGCCAGCACCGCGACCGTTAGAACTGCATTGCGTTGCCAGGCTTTCACTGTGTTAGAATTCCTTTTTCGCGAACACCAGCCACGATGCGGCGGTGAAAAACAGCGCGTAATACAGCCCGATCAAGCTCAGCTTGCCGAGGATCAGCAGCGGCATCGCTTGGCCTTCGATCACGGCGTCGATCACGTTGAAGTTTTGGAAATCCGGCAACACCAGCGACATCAGCAGCGAGGCAAACCGCATCATCACTCCTTCACCCGCCTTGCCAGCCTGCAGGTAAACCTCCCGCGCATCCGCTTGGAAGTGACCGATGAAATAGATCAGAAAGCTGATGATGGTGGTGAACAGCGTGCTTGTGGAAAACGTGGAAATCAGCAGCGCCAGCGAGGCCATGATCGAGGCCCGCAAGAACACTGCGATCACCGCACCTTGGAGCGACCAAGTCGGGCCGTTAGCGGCTGTTTCCGCTCGCAGCGAGTGGATGGCTTCCTGCGGCCAACCTTGCGCCTGGGCCATCGCGAGTTGTTGGCTTAGCACCAGCGTCGAGCGGATTTGCAACACCGCCGTCATCAGCACGTCCATCAACGCCAGCGAGACGAAGACCAATAACAACACGCCAAACAATTTCCCTGCTAGATAGTCGATCCGCGGCACTGGCTTCGCCAAAATCGTGTAGAGCGTGCGGTCCTCCACATCTTTCGGCAGCAGCAAGGCTGTCGCCACGATGGACAACACCACCGAGAATAAAGTCATCGTCCCCAGCGACCAACTCTTGATCGAGCGCAGGACATTAAGCCCGACGGATTCCGGTCCCTCGTGCTGCGGCAAGTCGAAAAAATTGCTGGCGATGGCGATCACCGCGAACACCCCGAGGAAATAGAACACCTTCATCCGCACCAACTGCGTGAAAGTGTGGCGGGCGATCACCCAGATCCGGCTGAGATGCGATCCTCGTGAAACTTTGGCGGTCGTGCGGCTCATCGGTCGTCGGCGTGGGTGGTTTCGCGGAGGAAAAGGCGTTCAAGGGTGCCGCGGGCTTTGCCGCTGCGGACCAGCGAGGCACCCGCCGTCGCTCCGACGAGTGCGGTGATTTGGGAAATCAGCTCCGGACTCGCGTCCTGCAAGACGATCTCCGTCTGGTCCTCGATCGCGATCAAGTCTTCCAGTTTTCCCTCCTTCACCATCTTGCCCTTGAAAATAATCCCGACGTGATCGCAGACTTCTTGCACCTGTTCTAGCAGATGCGAGCACAGGAAAACGGTGATCCCGCGCTCCCGCAGTTTCAGGATCAAGTCGCGGATTTGCCGCGAACCGATCGGGTCCACGCCCGCCGTCGGCTCGTCGAGAATCACCAGCCGTGGCTCCTGCACCAGCGCCTGCGCCAGGCCGATCCGTTGCAGCATCCCCTTCGAGTAGCCGCCTAACCGCCGGTCGCGTGCGCCTTCCAGATCCACCAGCGCCAGCAACTCAGCCACCCGGTTTTCCAGCGCCTTGCCCTTCAAACCGCACAGCTTGCCGTAAAATCTCAGCGTCTCCGCGCCGCTCAGGTGTTTGTAGAAATACGGATTTTCTGGCAGGAATCCCACGTCGTTGCGCGAGTCCACTTTGAGCGAATCCTTGCCGAAAATCGCGCAGGTTCCGGCCGTCGGTGCCACCAGTCCAAGCAGCGCCTTCATCGTCGTCGATTTACCCGAGCCGTTAGGCCCGATCAAACCATAGACCTCGCCCGGCATGATCCGGATCGTCACCCCGTCCACCGCCCGCAGCATCTGCTTGCGGAACGACGTCTTGAAATCCTTCACCAGGTTTTTGATTTCGACTGCTGGAGTTAGATCGGCCATCGGCGGGCAGATTCTTGAACAGCCTCGCCCGGCTGGCAAAGGAGAATCTTGAATGATGTCGTCGCCCTCATTGAGGAAGATCTCGCGAGTGTTAGGAAATCACTTCCTCGGAAATTCGCTTCTGAGGGACTCGCCGGCATATACGAGGGAGATGGCCAATCGGCAACTAACGCCTCCACCCGCGACCGGCTCAAACAACGAGCCGCCAACAATCCATGAAAAAGATCGCCGATACCGGCATCATCGTGGCATTCCTCACCCGCAATAGCTCAGCTTCGAAGCGAGCTTGTTATTCCTCAAAGATCCTTCAGCGTGCGCGGGCCAATCGAACCACCCCACACTCATGAAACGCCTCCTCCTCGCCACCGCCTCCACTCTCATCGCCCTTGTTCTGCCCGGTTGTTTGCAGAGCGAGACCACCATCCACCTCAACAAAGACGGCAGCGGCACGCTCGTCGAGCAAACCACCCTCGGTGCTCAAATGATGGCGATGCTCGAGCAAATGTCCGCCATCGGCGGCGATAAGGATAAGGATCCAATTGCCGAAATGTTCTCTGTAGATAAGGCCAAGGCCAAAGCCGCTACCATGGGCGAAGGCGTCACCTTCGAGAAAAGCGAGCAGCTCGACCTCAAGGGCAACAAAGGTGCCCGCACCACCTATCACTTCGCCGATATCAATAAGCTCAAAGTCTCCACCGCCGACGTGATGAAAAACCTCTCACCGATGGCCGACCAAGCGCCCGCGGCTGACATGCAAAAGCCCGTCGCCTTCGCCTACGCTGACGGGATTCTAACCGTGACCTTGCCCCAACCCGTGAAACCCGATGCAGCCAAGCCGGCCGACATGCCCGAGGAGAATCCCCAGATGGAAGCGATGATGAAGCAAATGTTAGGAGACATGACTCTTGTTGTTAAACTCGTCATCGAACCGGGCATTTCTGAAACTGATGCCACTTATACCGACGCCAATACCATCACTCTCGTGGATGTAGAAATGGCCAAGCTCCTCGAAAAACCCGACGCTTTAAAGAAGCTCAACAGCGCCCCCAAGGACAATCCCGCCGCCGCCATGGAATTCCTCAAAGGCCTCGACGGCGTGAAGATGGAGACCAAGAAGGTGATCACCGTGAAAGTGAAATAAGCCCCAAGGAGTGGCGGACTCCGATCCGCCAGCCCATGAACAGCCAATGTGCAGAGGCCAGTCGCTACACATTGGCCTCCCATGGTCTCCGCGATGTTAGGGAATCTCTCGCACTATCTCTCCAGCAAAATCTCGGTCCCTAACACCACCAGCTCCACTCGACCTTTGAGCGTTTGATTGATAAATGGTGTGTTCTGCGATTTCGATTTCATAAACTCCTTGCTGAAGGTCGTCTCCGCTTCGGGATCGAACAAAATGAAGTCAGCGGGTTGCCCAACTTCGATGGCCACAGCGGGCAGCCCCATCAGCCGCCGAGGCTCGGCGCTGTAACGTTTTACAATAAGATCCCAGCCGAATTTACCGGTGGCGACGAAGTGGTGATAGAGCGACACCAGCGCGGTATCCATGCCAGTGATGCCATTAGGCGCGGTGATGAAATCCTGCGATTTCTCAAACGGTGTATGCGGCGCGTGGTCGGTGGCGATGAGATCGA
>JAYVEJ010000520.1:0-10347 GCA_043748885.1 Luteolibacter sp.
CCGCCATGACCCAAGCTACGAGCTTCGGCGGAGGCCCACAGCCTCAAACCCCGCTCGGTCAAAGTCGTCCGAATGGCTGCAAACTTGTCGGCTAGTATATCGGCTGCAATCACTCATGATCCTTAACCTTTCCAAATAAGAAAGCAACATTTGTTTTTGCGAGCGTCCTTAGGTGAGCTTCGGCGCAATCTAAAGGAGTTCACCCGCCTGCACATACCCGCAGTGGTTGATGATTACACAACTTCGCAAGTGCTTACGATGGACTACCTCGCGGGGACCAAGATCACCTCGCTCTCAGGTGCAGTGCTGGTCGATCTCGATGGTGCCGCCCTCGCTGAGGAACTCTTCAGGGCTTACCTCAAGCAGATTCTCGTCGATGGCTTCTTCCACGCCGATCCTCATCCGGGAAATCTCCTACTCACTCCCAAGCGGGAAATCGCCATTCTCGACTTGGGAATGATCGGCCGACTTAACCAGCGAATCCGCGATCAGTTAGTGCATCTGCTCGCCGGAATCGCCGAGGGCGACGGGGTGCAAACCGCAGAGGCGGCCATGAAAATCGGCGAAGCGCGAGATATGCCAATCGATCGCAGGCTCTTCATCAATGCCATCGAAGATATCGTCGGCTCCGCCAAGAATAGTAGCATCGCCGACTTGCAAGTGGGCGCGGTGGTGATGCTCGTGATGCAGGCTTGTGCCAGTGCTGGCTTGCGGATTCCCCCAGAGATTAACTTGCTTGGCAAGACGCTGATGAATCTCGACCGGGTCGGCGCTGCGCTCGCTCCCAACTTCGATCCCAATGAATCGATCCGCCGCAATCTCAATCAAATCACCACCGCGCGGGTTAAAGAATCTCTGACCTCCGCCAACGTGATGGGCATCCTAACCGAAGCCAAGGATTTCCTAGGTCAACTCCCCTCACGGATGAATCGAATCGTGGAGATGTTTGCTGAGAACAAGATCCGCGTGAAGGTGGATACGATTGATGAGCACAAGTTCATCCAAGGTTTGCAAAAAGTCGCCAACCGCATCACCACCGGCTTGATACTCGCTGCATTTATTATCGGTTCATCAATGTTGGCACGGGTGGAAACTTCCTTCAGGATTTTTGGCTACCCTGGCTTGGCGATGTTGCTATTCAGCGTCGCGATTGTGGGATCAGTTTTACTGATGATACAAATCTACGCGAAAGACGAATAGCCGAGTCGATTACCGACAATATGCAACTCACAGTTGCAGCTTGCACAATCCCGAGTTGAATCACGAAAAATCAGGTTATCCTCAAAGCGTTGCTTGAAAGCGAGTTACAAGCACAACTCTGACCCGGCATGATCCGTGCGATAGAGATGGAACTGCTTCTGGCAGACTAACCCACAAACCACTATGAAACCTATTCAACGCACAATCGTCTTATCGCTGATCCCCCTCCTCACTGGAATTTCCATCGCTGCTGATAGCACCACGGAAACCATCACTCCGGTCAACACTTCCACCGCCACTGAAGCCAAGACTTCCAACTCGTGGCGCGCGTCGTCTCTCATCGGCACGAACATTAAGAATGCGGATGGCGAAACCGTGGGTGAGATCAAAGATTTATATGTTGATCTTAAAACTCAGGAAGTCGTTTCTGTGATCATCTCCTCCGGCGGCTTTCTAGGACTTGCAGATACCCTAAGTTCAGTCCCGTTGTCCACTCTGAGATATGATAACCAAACCAAGGTGTTTAAGATTTCGTTGTCGAAGTCCCAGTTGGAAAAGCAGCCACAATTCAAGTCGGGAGCGTGGCCTGATTCTAGCGACGAAGCGATAAGCACCAAACTGCGTGGCATCCGTGACTCAGTCGGCGGCGAGGTGTCAGCACCCGACAATACGGCAAAAAACGAGCAAGAAGTTAAGAAAGCTCTGCCCACCCCGATGGAGCAAGGCAACAGCGAAGGTGACCTCAACCTCACCAAGGATATCCGTTCCGCCGTCGTCGGGGCTGACTTATCCTTCAATGCCAAGAACGTTAAAATCATCAGCAACAACAGCCATGTCACTCTCCGCGGTGTCGTGGAAAGTGAAGATGAACATCAAGCAGTTCTTAAGCTCGCCAAAGCCCACGCGGACCCCGCGAAGATCACCGATGATATAAAGGTAAACCAAAAATAATCTCCCTAACCCCCAACCCAATAAACCAAATGAGCCACAAATCAGTATATGCAATTGCCACCTCCGAAGGCCAAGCCCTTCAAATCGTGGATAGCTTGAAAGACGTCGGATTTTCTAACGACGATATCTCAGTGTTGTTTCCCGACAAGGAATCAACCCATCAATTCGCCCATGAAGCTCACACCAAAGCTCCAGAGGGAGCTGTGATGGGTGCCTCCACCGGCGGAATTCTCGGCGGCGGTCTCGGCTTGTTAGCCGGAATCGGCGCGTTGGCCATCCCCGGCGTGGGTCCACTCATCGCAGCGGGTCCACTGCTTGCGGCACTCAGTGGTGCGGCAGCAGGAGCCACCGTGGGTGGAATCGCAGGTGCCCTCATCGGCATGGGCATCCCCGAAATCGAAGCAAAGCGCTACGAAGACAGGATCGCCGAGGGCAATATCCTCATCTCCGTCCATGCCACGACCGGTGACGAAGTGGATAGCGCCAAAGATATCTTGGACCGCGCCGGAGCACAGGACATTTCCGTGACCTCAATCTCCGAAGCGAAAGCCATCGCAAAATAAGCGAGAGTCACTATCTATAACTCACCTGCAGCCTACCCTTCCGGGTGGGCTGTTGGTTTGCATTTAGGGAGCAGTCACTCGGAAAACCCGAATATGAACACACATCTTCCGTGTACCGAGAGAGTTGCATGGACTTGGGATTGCCCTTGGCATAGATCTCGCTTCGAAGCCGATAGAAGACTCATCGCCGGCCCTGCTGAAGAAGTTCTAAAAGCAATCCGCACCACCTAATGACGGCGAAACTATCTAACATTGGATCTTTTGGGCGAGTTCTTACAGAGTCGCTGGCTGGCTTCACGAGGCATGATTGCATGAAGATGAGCGCGGCCCTTGCCTACTATTCCGCCTTCTCGCTGGCTCCGCTGCTGCTGATCGCCGTGTCCATCGGTGGTGCATTTTTCGGCGATGACGCGGTGCGCGGCGCATTGGATGGAGAACTCCGGCAAACCATGGGTCCAAGCTCTGCCGCACTGTTACAAGAGATGGTCGCGAATGCCCGCAAGCCAGCGGACAACCTATTCATGTCTCTATCTGGCATCGGTCTGTTATTGCTGGGTGCGGCGGGCTTGTTTGGCCAACTTCAATCGTCATTAAACGCAATCTGGGAAGTGGGTCCGCCACCCGCCAGTGGCATCCGGGGATTTATTAAAAATCATCTCCTCTCATTCTCAATGGTGCTGGTGACCGGATTTATGTTGTTGGTTTCAATGATACTCACCGCCGTGTTGCAGGCGGTCAGCGAGCGATTTGGCGAATTCGCGGGAATCCCTCTCGCAGCATGGGGTGTGGGCAGCGGAGTGATATCCTTCGCTGTGACCACGCTGATGTTTGCGGCGATTTTTAAGATCCTTCCCAAGACCCCGATCCAGTGGCGGGAAGTATGGGTCGGGGCGTTGTTCACCGCGATACTTTTCATGGTGGGTAAATCCGCGATCGGCTGGTATCTCGGACGGGCTGCCACCGCCTCCAGTTATGGCTCAGCCGGGGCTTTTGTGATGATCTTACTGTGGCTCTATTACTCGAATATGATCTTACTTTTTGGCGCGGAGTTTGCGGCAGCCCATGGTCGCCGCCTGACTGGCAGAGCCGAGCCGATTGTTTCCCATAACTCCTAACACAAGCACCATGAAAAATTCAAAAGACTCCGCGTTCGGTCGATTTGCTAAAGCCGCATCATCCTACACCGGTCGGCCTGCCACGTTTGGCGCGGCCGTGTTGCTTATCATCATCTGGGCCTGTTCTGGACCGCTATTCGGCTTCAGCGATACTTGGCAGTTAGTGATTAATACCGGCACCACCATCATCACCTTCCTGATGGTGTTCCTAATCCAGAATTCCCAGAACCGAGATGCGGTGGCGATTCAGATCAAGCTGGACGAACTGATCCGGGTGCAAAAATCCGCGAATAACGCGCTGATGGATTTGGAGGATCATACGGAAGAGGATCTTAAGTTAGTCCGTGATGAGTTCGTGCGAATGGCTGAAGAAAAGCGTGAAGAGGAAGAGCTGGAGGGGAAGAATCCCTCGGCTTAAACTTTAGCTAGGCTATAACTCCACCCCGCTGGTTTTAATGTTGTTGCCAGATTATTCTTGTAATGCCCGCTGCTTGGGATAGTCGTCGCCCCGCGTGGAGACGGAAATGCACAAGGCCCGCTGGCATCGGCTATTCGCACCCTTGGTCTGGCTTGCGCTGGTCCAAGTTTTTGCGATGTCCCTGATGGCGGCCTCACCTGAGCTGCACGAATGTCTTCATGAGGACTCGCATGATTCTCACCATCATTGCCTTTCCACGGATTTGGGAGCTGGGACAATCTATCAAACAACGATTGCTCCCATTTTCACTCCCGTCTGCACGACGGTTCACATCGACAACCTGCAGGTCACGACTGCCAGTCGTTGCTGGTTGCCAGTCCATTTGTGCGGGAGCTTGCTCGAGCATGGGCCGCCTGCATTTACATAATTGAATTCCCACCACGCATTGATGGCCCCGCACGACGGAGGCTGTTGCGTGTTATCTTAATTCCATCATGCAAACCTATGTACTTTCGCAAAACTTTATCCATTTTTATCACCAGTATCCTTATCTCGAACCAACTCCAAGCTGAAGAACCCGCAGCCCTTCCTGCCACCAACGAGGCGATTCAAAAGCAACTTCTGGAAATGCAAAAAAGCATCCAGGACATCCAGACTCATCATGAGTCCGAGATGGACGCATTGAAAAAACAAATCGCCGATCAACAAACGGTGATTGAATCGCTCAAGCAGGAAGTCCCGCCGCTTTCCCCCGCTCCTGCGGAGATCCTGCCCGTGCCGCAGCCGACAATTCCGGCATTCGCGACGAGCGATCCCGCGCTGGAGCGATCAGAGAATCAATTTCCCACCACGGACCCGTCGTTGGTGATGGACTCCCCGAGCGCCGGGCCAGTCGCGGGATTGAGTTCGCTTCCGGCGGGCATCGGCGGCGGAAGCGGTGCTCCCAAGGGCAGCTATCTGAATATGTCCCTCGACGCTATCATCGTCGGTGCCGCCTCCACCGCGAACGACCTAAGTACTCTGGAAGTCGGAGATCACGATCCCCAACAGAACGGCTTCAACGCCCGCAATGTGGAACTCGCGCTCGACGGCGCGGTGGACCCGTATTTCGAGGGCTTCGCTAATATCATATTCAAGTTAGCTAATGGTAATGAAACGGGGGTGGAGGTGGAGGAGGCATTTGGCCAAACCACTTCACTTCCCTATGGCTTACAGCTTAAGGGTGGCCAGTTCTTCAGCCCCTTCGGACGGAATAATCCGATGCATCCTCACGCTTGGGATTTCGTGGATGCGCCCTTGATCAATGGTATATTGTTAGGGCCGGATGGTTTGCGCGGAGTGGGTGCCCAAGTGGCTTGGGTGCTCCCCACGCCATTTTACGCCCAAGCACTGCTTGCGATGCAGAATGGCCAAGGCGGCACCGGCTATTCCTTCCGCAATCCCGGCGAGGACGGAACATTTTATGATCGCCCGACGATCGAACGAAGAACCGACGGCATCTCGGATCTTGTATTCACTCCTCGGTTAGAGACCTCGGTGGACCTGACTTCCACCCAGACGATTCTGACAGGGATTTCCGCCGCCTTGGGTCCCAATGATACCGGTGCGGACGCCCGCACGCAGATCTATGGCGCTGACTTGTTTTATAAATGGAAACCCGCCAATGCCGAAGGTGGCTGGCCATTTGTGAAATGGCAGAGCGAAGTGATGTACCGCCGTTTCGAAGCCGGGCGGGGCTTGGCCGATGCCTTTCCCGTCGCGGAAACTTTCCATGACTGGGGTGCTTACTCCCAAGTCATCTGGGGCTTTCACAAAGGCTGGGCCGCCGGCCTGCGTGGGGACTTTGTGAGCAGCGATGATTCCCCAGTCACCACCGATCCGATGCGCCGCAGTCGTTCCCGCATCTCGTCGGATTTGTCATGGTATCCATCAGAATTTTCCAAACTCCGCTTGCAATACAACCACGATTTCCTGCGGTCCACCGACCTCCTGCCGCAAGCAGACGAGGACTCACTCTTCCTGATGTATGAAATCAGCTTGGGTGCCCACGGAGCGCATAAATACTAACTCTAAAAAACAAATACAACATCATGCAACCCACTCTTTCCATACTATTAGCCGCGTGCGCCGTGCTTATCGGCACGGCCCATGCCAAGCTCAACGTCGTCTGCACTCTGCCGGACTATGCCGCTGTCGCCACAGAGATCGGCGGGCCGTTGGTAGAAATCACGACCATGGCCAAGCCCACGGAGGATCCGCACTTTGTCGATGCCAAGCCGAGTTTCATCGTAAAGCTTCGGACGGCAGATGTCCTGATAGAAGGCGGGGCGGAACTGGAATCCGGCTGGCTTCCGCCGCTGCTCCAGACCGCCAGAAATCCCAAGCTCGGCACCGGTTCTCCCGGCCGGGTGCTCGCCTCGGAGGGGATCCGCTTGCAGGAAGTGCCCACCACCCTCAACCGCGGCGCAGGCGATGTCCATGCCTCGGGCAATCCACATTTCATGGTGGATCCCATCATCGCCAAAGCGGTGGCCGCGCACTTCGCCCGCGCCTTCGCCATCGCAGATGCGGAGAACGCAGCCATCTATCAGGCAAATACCAAGAAGTTCGACGCCGCCATTGATGCAAAACTCCAGGAATGGGGCCGCGCAATGCTGCCTTACCGCGGGCAACACGTCGCCGCCTATCATGATGACTGGTTGTATTTCGCCAATCGTTTCGGACTGGATGTGACCGTCTTCGTGGAACCGAAGCCCGGCGTGCCACCCTCCCCGGCGCACTTGGTAGAAGTGATCACCCACATCCGCACGAACCATATCAAAGCGATCCTCGTTGAACCTTATCACAACCCGAAGATCGCGGAAAAAGTCGCAACCTCGACCGGTGCGCACGTCGTGGAAACGGCACAATATCCGGGTGCATTGCCTAACACGGGAACGTATATCCAACTCATCGACGTTCTCGTTGCTCGTATTTCATCAGCCCTCAAAAACTAACATTATGTGGGAAGTGATGATGTGGCCGATCGCGGCTTGTTTGTTGTTGCCGGGCTTGCTGGTCTATCTCGGATTGCACGTCGTCCGGCGGGGAATCATCTTTATTGATATCGCGATGGCGCAGATGGCGTCGCTGGGAGTTTGTTTCGCGGTGATGAAGCACCTCGATCCCGGCGGACCGGTGACTTTCTGGATTTCTCTGGGATTCACCATCCTAGCGGCCGGGCTGTTTGCGATCACCGGCAAGCGCACCGGCGAGGTTCCGCAAGAGGCGATCATCGGCATCGCTTATGTCGTCGCGGCAGCCGCATCCGTTATCCTGCTAAGTTTCTCGGCAGAGGGCGACGAGCAGATCAAGAACATGCTAGTCGGGAATATTCTGCTCGTCACCCAGGAGGAAATTTTCCGCACGCTCGGGCTATTTGTCGGCGTTGGAATTTTCCATTGGCTTGCGCGGAGGAAGTTCATGCAACTGTCATTCGACCCGGCGGCAGCCGCTGCCAGCGGCATGTCGGTGAAGGGGTGGGATTTCCTCTTCTATGCCAGCTTCGGGCTGGTGGTCACCAGCTTCGTGCAGATCGTGGGTGTGTTGTTAGTATTTACGTATCTGATTGTTCCCGCCATCTGCGCGATTCTAGTCGCGAGAGGATTCCGGTTGCGGTTGGCCGTGGGAGTGTTGATTTCATTAGTCGGTGGGGTGACCGGATTGATGATTTCATTCTACAAAGATCTACCGTCGGGAGCGGCGATTGTATGTGTCTTCGGAGCCCTGCTGGTCCTGGCAGGATTCGTTTCGCGATTCACGGCCAAGTCGAATGATTCCATGAATCCGTGAAATAACCTATCTGCGGGTGAAGTTTCCAGCTCTGCATTGCAAGACATACGCTTCGCGGATCTTACTGCTCACGGTTTTTTGGGTGCGGCCAGGAGCCGCAAGGAATTCATGATGACTAACAAGGTTGCTCCGGTATCTGCGAGGATAGCCAGCCAGAGGCCGGCGCTGCCCATGAAGGCGAGGGTGAGGACGACTGCCTTGATGCCGAGGGCGAAGCCCACGTTGAAACGGATGATGGCGAGCGTGCGGCGGCCGAGGAGCACGGTTTCGGCGACGCGCGTCAGGTCGTCCTTCATCAGCGCGATGTCGGCCGTTTCAATAGCGGTGTCGCTGCCGATGGCTCCCATGGCGAAACCGACCGTGGCGATGGCCAAGGCTGGGGCATCGTTCACGCCGTCGCCAATCATGCCGACGTGAGTGTATTGGCGAACAAGTTTGCGGACGTGATCGACTTTTTGCTCGGGCATGAGATCGCCGATGGCTTCGTCGATGCCCGCTTGTTTGGCGATGGCGGAGGCGGTGCGCTGGTTGTCGCCACTGAGCATGATGACCTTTTGAATCCCCGCTTTGTGGATCAGGCGGAGCGCCTCGACCACTTCCGGGCGCAGCGTATCGGCAATGGCGATGATGCCGAGGATTTCGCCACTGCAACTGTCGTGCGGCAAATGACCGACCACTGCGAGTGACTGGCCCTTCGCTTCGATGCCGGCTAACAGCGCCTCGATTTCCGGAGAACAAAGTCCGGCGTCGTGGGCCATCCGATGATTGCCGATGAAATGCGGGTGGCCGCCGACCGTGGCGCGTGCGCCTTGGCCGGTGAGAGCGCGGTAGTCGGTGGCGGCTTCATACGGGAGACTGCGGCCTTTCGCGGCGGCGATGATCGCCAGCGCCAGCGGATGTTCCGAATGCGCGTTGATCGATGCCGCACGGCTGAGGATGTCATCTTCTGATAGAGCCGCCACGGGCATCACCGCCACGACCTGCGGTTTGCCCTGGGTGACGGTGCCGGTCTTGTCCACGGCGAGGGCGCGGAGTTTGCCGACGGCTTCCAGATAGATGCCGCCCTTCACCAGCACTCCGCGGCGGGCGAGTGCGGTGAGGCCCGAGACGATGCTAACAGGCGTGGCGATGACCAGCGCACAGGGGCAAGCAATCACTAACAAAACCAGCGCACGATAAACCCACGCGCCCCACGGCTGCGCCATCAGCAGCGGCGGAATGATGGCCACCAAGATCGCGGCGGCGAACACCGCAGGCGTGTAAATGGCGGCGAAACGATCGACCCAGCGTTGGGTCGGCGGCTTTTGTTCCTCGGCCTCGCCCACCAAGCGGATGATCCGGGCCAAGGTGGAATCGCCCGCCGCTTTGGTGACTCGGACTTTGAGCGAGCCCTCGCCATTGACGGTGCCGGCGAAAACGGTGTCGCCTGGAGCTTTATCGACCGGCACGGACTCGCCGGTGATGGGCGCTTGATCCACCGACGAATTGCCAACAACGACCTCGCCATCGAGCGCGATGCGGCTGCCGCTTTTCACCAAGATTTCCGCGCCGACCGCGACCTCGGCGACCGGGACTTCTTTTTCCGAGTCGTCCGCGCCGGTCACGATCGCGGTGGGCGGCGAGAGTTCCAACAGCGCGGTCACAGCTTGGCGGGCGCGGGTCGCAGCCCACGATTCCAGCAGTTCGGACAGGGCGAATAGGAATACGACCGCCGCCGCCTCGCCGTGCTGGCCGATCACCCACGCGCCGACTACGGCGACTGTCATCAGCACATTCATGTCCAGCTTGCGCTTGAGCAATGCTTTCCAGGCTGCGGGAAAAACCAGCAATCCTCCGGCCAGCGTGGCGAGCGCATAAACCCCGATCAGCAGCCAAGGCGGCCCGAGGTGCAGCCAGCCTAGCAGCAGCCCGACGCCAGTTAGAATGCCTGCCGTGACGACCAGCGCGCCTTGGGGCAATCCGCTTTCGTCATGGCCGTGTTCGCAGCCGCAGGACGGGGCTTTGGTTTCCGTTTCGTGGTGATGGGGCATAATGTTAGTTCGCGATTTTTGGTGATTCGGTGACGGCGTCGAAATCGATGTCATGATCGTGCTGCTCCATGCTTTTGCGATGGAAGATGGCATACAGCACGGGCAGTACGAATAGCGTTAGAATGGTGGAGGTGATGATTCCGCCGATGACGACCGAGGCAAGTGGTTTCTGGACTTCCGCGCCGCGGCCGTGGGCCAAAGCCATCGGCACGAAGCCGAGCGCGGCCACGGCGGCGGTC
>JAYVEJ010000521.1:0-4011 GCA_043748885.1 Luteolibacter sp.
GACTGGAGGCCTTTGCCCTTTTCGACATGTTTGCGAAGGCTGTCGATGACGCTGAAAATCCCTTCGCCGCGCTGTTGGCGCTCGCTGTCGGTCTTGCAGGCGCGCTCGATCCACGGCAGGTATTCGATTTCCTTGATCAAGGCGTCGAGCACGTCCGCTGGGTGATCCTTGGCGATTTCTATCCGGTTTTTTCCCCCGGCGATGGTGGCGACGAACTCCTGCACGGCGTTGGCGGACTTGGCTCCTAACTGGTCGGTGAAATTCGGATCGCACAGCGCCTGCCAGACCGACTCGTGGTGCTCGCGGCTCCAATCGGTGGCGAGCACGGCGGTGGATTGGCCGATCCCGCGGTTGGGCGCGTTGAGGACGCGCAGCAGCGGCACGTCTGCATCGGGCGAGGCTAACAGTTGGGCGTAGGCCAGCACGTCGCGCACTTCGCGGCGGTCGTAGAAACTCTGGGCGCCGACCATCCGATAGGGCATCTTGCGCTCGCGGAACGCCAGTTCGAGCTTGCGGCTTTGGCCGTTGGTGCGGAAGAGGATGGCGAAATCTTCCCACTCGGCACCGACGGCCCCTTTGCCCGCCATAATTTCCTCGGCGATGAACTCGGCTTCCTGGTCGTCGCCCGGCATCGCGACGATGCGCACCGGATCGCCGCCTTTGCGGGTGGAGCGCAGGATCTTCTCGCGGCGGCCTATGTTGTGCTTGATCAGGCTGTTAGCGGTGTGCAGCACGGCGTGAGTCGAGCGGTAGTTTTCCTCCAGCCGGATGATCTTCGGGTTGGGGAAAAATTTCTCGAATTGGAGGATGTTCGCCACCTCCGCGCCGCGCCAGCCGTAGATCGACTGGTCGTCATCCCCCACCACGCAAACGTGATAGTTCGGCGGGCCGACTAACTGTTGGAGCAACCGCATCTGGAGCGCGTTGGTGTCTTGGAACTCATCCACCGTCACCCGAGTGAAACGCTGGCGGAACATTTCCCGGACATCCGCGTGGTCGCGCAGGACTTGCTCACCGAGGCATAGTAGGTCGTCGAAATCCACCGCGTTCTGGGCGCGCAGCTCGTTTTGATAGGCCACGCCGAGCATCGCGAAATAGTCGTCCTCCAAGTCCGCAGGATCGACGCCGAGGTTCTTGCCTTTTGAAATCGCCGAGAGCACCTCGTCGGGTTTGACCTTTTCCGAGGAGCCGCCCTTGCGGACTAACAACTGTTTCATCAATCCGACTTGGTCCGAGTGGGAGCAGATCGAGAAATTTTTCTTGTAGCCGAGCTTGTCGATGCCGCCGCGCAGGATGCGGACGCAGAGCGAGTGGAAGGTGCAAACGGTCATCGCCTTGGCGGCTTTTTTCGAGACCATCCCGCCGATCCGTTCGCGCATTTCGCTGGCCGCCTTGTTGGTGAAAGTCACCGCGAGGATTTCCGCGGGATCGATCCGCTTCTCGATCATGTGAGCGATCCGGCAAGTGACGGTGCGGGTTTTTCCCGTGCCCGCGCCCGCGAGCAGCATCACCGGGCCATCGAGAGCGCCCACCGCTTCGCGTTGGGCTTGGTTCAGAGAGTCGAAAGAAAACGAGGAGGCCATCAGCGCGCAGATGCAAGCGGGGAAGGGGAAGCTTGGCAATTCATTCCACCGGACCGCGAGATGAATCCCGCGGTCCGTAACGTTCCGTAAATAACCCATTTTTGCCTTGCCAAGACAGAGCCGGTCCCTAGTTTGCGCGTCCCATGCCAAGAGTCGGAGGAAAAGCAAAAACACGGAAAGCCGTTGCCAAGCGTTTCAAAGTCACTGGGACAGGGAAGATCCTACGTCGTAAACAAGGAGCTCGTCACTTGCTGCAAGGCAAGAACAGCAAGCGCAAGCGCAGGCTTGGGCAAGCAGCATTGGTCTCCGATGCTGACCTTAGAAACGTCCGTGAGAACCTTCCTTTTTCCCGGTAACCTGGAAATCGCAGCAACGAATAATAGTCCCGTCCGCTGATCGGACGGCCTTTACACAGCCTGATCCCGCAAGGGAGACACGAACAGTCGAGACTGTGGAAGGAAATGAAAATAACGGTCTGTTCAAACTGAAATAATACCAAATGCCACGTGCCACCAACTCACCGGCCAGTCGCAAGCGTCGCAAACGCACGCTGCTTCGGGCCAAGGGTTTCCGCGGTTTCCGCTCGAAACTCTTCCGTTACGCCAAGGACGCTGTCCGCAAGGCGATGACGTATGAATATCGCGACCGGAAGCGCCGCAAAGGTCAGTTCCGCCGTTTGTGGACTCAGCGGATCAACGCTGCCTGCCGCAACGAGGAAATGACCTACTCGCGCTTCATCGAAGGCCTGAAAGCCGCCGGTATCGAAGCTGACCGCAAGATCCTCTCGGACCTCGCCGTCACCGATGCCGCAGCCTTCTCCGCCATCGTTGCCCAAGCCAAGAAAGCCCTTGAAGCGAAACACGCTTCGAAAGCCGCCTGATCCGCGTAACTCGAAACATCCACACGCCGTCCGGCTTCATTGCCGGGCGGCGTTTTTTTTGAAAACTATCAGAACCGCACGCTCATGCCGACGAACGGATGATAGCGTTCCGCATCCGGGGAAACGCCGAAGTTACAACCGCAGTCCACTTCCAGGTTTTTCGTAAGCGCCCATGCGAACCCGGCGTCTATCAGACCGATCCGTGAGCCACCGCTGCCAGGCGTGAACGAGTTGATAGACTCGACGTAAACCGAGGTGCAATCCGTCAACTGCCGGCCCAAGGTTGCGCCGGCGAACCCGTTGAAGCGGCAGCGCCGGGTGTTATCGTGGACCGCATTCGCCTGGACGTTGAGGGTCACATTCCAGCCACTGCCGAGGTCGGCGCAAAACGGCAGGCTTATGCCGCCTTCCACCCCGTCGTGGACGCCCGCGTCGCCGGTCGCGGTGGGCAGTTGGATGCTGGGGGTGATGCCGAACGAAGTCGGCCCGTCGCCATTGCCCCAGAAATTATACTTCAAGCGGAATTCCAGATCCCCCCAACTGCGGGAGTCCGTATGCTTGCCGGTTAGACGGTCCTTGGTTTCCGAAACGGAGAATGATTCGTAGGAGACTTGGATCTCCGCTTTTGGCGTCAACCCGTAGCGGACGACCGGCGGGACGAAATTCCAACTCCGGGTGGTGACGTGGTCTTGATGCTGCCAACCGTAGTTGGCGAAATCGAATTCCAACTCCAGATGCCCGGCGTCCAACGTGTCGGGGTTGTCGGTTAGACTCGGCCGGTCTGGATTCAGATCCCGCAGTTCCGGCACTTTCCCCGGCTGACCCGCTGCGGAGGAATCGCTTTGGGCATGGAGGAACACACAACCCGAGGCGGATGCGAGGAGAACGGCACGGGAAAACATGATGGATGGCGGTGTTGGAGGTGATGGCAACTTCTCGTTAGAGAATCTTTTAAAGGCGGCGGCTTCCATTGGACAGCTCAATCCGCGCGAGTTCAGACTTCTCAAACCGGCTCGATCTTTACAACCTCCGCCATGCCCGAAGCCGCAGCCCCCATGCTAGTTATCTTACTCACCGCCTGTGTGGGAATGCTCGTGGTCGTGTTGTTGTTAGTCCTGCGGATTTCCTGGCGGCTCTCGCGGTTGGAAAAACTCGGTGGCCACTCTCCATCCCACTCGGAACCCACCGCGCAAGCCCCCACCCAAGCAGAAACCTCACCCGGCAGTGCCTTCGAAGCGTTTCTCGCCCAAGACCCGTCCCGCCGCGATTTGTCGAAAGGCGAACAATTCAGCGCCTACCGCCGGTGGCGGCAGGACAACGGCATGAATTGGTCCACCCAGCCTGGTGGGCTGGGCTAAGGAATCACGGGCCGTTGGCCGACCCATATCTTCCGCGCCGACGGCGCATCGTTCCGTAGTCTAGGCCAACGGTCTTTGCTAGATCGGCGCGAAATCCGGCACGGATTTCTCCCAATCCTTGATCGCGGCAAGGCTGCGGTCCCAGAGGTCTTGAAGCTCGCCGTGGATGGCGGCGGCTTGGGTGGGTGCG
>JAYVEJ010000522.1:0-4010 GCA_043748885.1 Luteolibacter sp.
CGCACTTTCCACGAGCCAGCCGCCCACGTCTGACCATGATTTTCGAGTTACTCACCCATCCGTTCTATCAGCGCGCACTTGCCACCGCTGGCTTCATCGGCTTTGCCAACGGCTTCTTCAGCGGCTTCGTGGTGCTGCGGCGCAATGCACTCTCAGTCTCCGCGCTGTCGCACACCATGCTGCCGGGCATCGCGCTGGGGATTTTCCTAACTGGCGCACTCAGCCAGTGGAATGCTTTCTTCGGGGCGATGTTCGCCGCGTTGTTAGTCGGCCTCGGCTCGGTGGCCGTCGCCCGGGGCAATCGGGTCGAGCAAGGCACCGCGTTGGCCGTGCTTTACACCGCCGCCTTTGCCGCTGGGATCGCCCTGCTGCCGAAGCTCGACACCCGCCAGGAGCTGGAGCATTGGCTTTTCGGCGACATCATCGCCGTGGGAAACGCCGACATCTGGATCGCCTTCGGGATCGGTGCCGCCACCCTGCTCATCACCAACTTGCTGATGCGGCCCATCTTGCTCACGCTATTCGAGCCGAACGTGGCGGCGGCACAGGGCGTGCCGGTACGGTTCATCCAGTATCTGATTTTCGCACTGCTGGTGTTAGCGCTTGTTTCCTCGCTGCAAGCCGTCGGCTGCGTGCTGTCCGTGGGCCTGTTAGTCACGCCCGCAGCGACCGTTTCCCTCCTCACCGACCGCACCTCAGCCTTGTTCTGGGGCGGTGGCTTGATCGGCGGAGTCGGCTCAGTGGCGGCGGTCTTGCTGTCCGGGAAACTTGGAATCGCGCCAGGTCCGGCGATCGTGATCGTGCTCGGGTTGCTGTTCGTCGCGGCGTATTTGTTCAGCCCGAAATACGGTTTACTGGCTCCGCGCCGGAGATGATCTGGACATGCGCACTGCTTATTTCATGCTCCGCGCCATGCCATCCGTCCATGTCGATCTCGCCGCACGCGCTTACAACGTCCTCGTCGAGCCGGGCTTGTTAGCCAAGGCTGGTGAAGCACTGCACAAGGCCGGGATCTCTGGCTTGCGGGCGGCAGTGATCAGCGACGATACCGTTGCTGGATTCCACGCGGCAGCCCTGATGAAGTCGCTGGAAACCGCCGACTTCAAGCCCACCCTGCACACCGTCGCAGCGGGTGAGGCGTCGAAGTCGATGACCCAAGCCGAGACGTTATGCCGGGAAATGATCCGCGCCGGGCACGATCGCAAGTCGCTGGTGGTCGCCCTCGGTGGCGGCGTGGTGGGCGACTTGGCGGGCTTTGTCGCTTCAATTTTCTATCGCGGCATCCCCTTCGTGCAGGTGCCGACGACCATCGTCGCGCAGGTCGATTCCTCAGTCGGCGGCAAGACTGGCGTGAACGTCGGCGAGGGTAAAAATTTGTTAGGTGCATTTCACCAACCGCGCTTGGTGCTGGTGGACCCGGAAACCTTGCGGACGCTGCCCGACCGGGAATTCCGCGAAGGTTTCGCAGAAGCGATCAAGCACGCCGCCATCCGCGATGCCGCGATGCTCGACGATCTCGCGGCGTTTGACCCTAACGGTCGTGATGTGCCGCCGGATCTCATCGCCCGCAACGTCGCCATCAAAGCCCGCGTGGTCGAGGCCGACGAACACGAGACCCGCGACATCCGGGCGCTGTTAAATTTCGGCCACACCATCGGCCATGGGATCGAAGCCTCCGTGCCCTACGGCCAAATGTTGCACGGCGAGGCGATCTCACTCGGCATCCGCGCGGCGTTGTTTCTATCCGAGCGCCGCGCCGGCCTGCCACCCGCCGCCAGCGCACAAGTGATCGGGCTGTTGGAAAAATATCACCTGCCGTTAGTTTTACCGCCGGAAATCACCACCGCCACGGTGATGGAGAAACTCGCCCGCGACAAAAAGTTTGCCGCCGGGGCGATCCGCTTCGTGGTGCTCGATGCACTCGGCAGCGCGAAGGTCATCAACACGGTCACGGCGGAGGATCTGCGGGAGGCGATTGGGTATTTGAGGTGAGGCACTATTTCGGCCTAGCCATCTCGAACATGTCGCCGGTCTTGCAATACCAGTTAGGCACCGACATCCGGCCGATGGGATGAAAATTTTCGCCGCGCACCCGTAGAGTTGCGGGATCGAAAAACTCCTCGCGGACTTGCACCCGCTGGACGATGCCGAAGATCAGCCGGTTCTCGCCGATCTGTTGGATCGAGTGAACTTTGCACTCCAGCGCGGCTGGCGCGGCGGCGATCCGCGGCGGCGTAACTGACGATGAGGCGGCGGTTTCTAACGACTCTCGCGCAGTCTCGCTGACGCCGTAAGCCACGGCGGCGGAGGTCCGATTCATGACCGCGGCGAGCGGCTCATCGACGAGGTTGACGACAAACTCGCCAGTGCGACGGCAATTTCTAGCAGTGTCCTTGGGCGAGCCGTCGTCGCGGTCGCCGGGAGCGAAGATCACCAGCGGCGGCTCGGCACCGAAGACGTTGAAGAAGGAAAATGGCGCGGCATTGACACTGCCGTCCTCATTCAGCGTGGTAACCCAAGCGATCGGCCGGGGCGTCACCAGTCCTGCTAGAATCGGATAGGCGCGGTCGGCGTGGGTGGTTAGGAGGTCGAGTTCGATCATGCAGTGGGTGATTTCTCGACGATGCTGAGTGCTTCGCCATCGGCAAACTTGGTGCGCATGAGGTCGCCGGGTTTGAGGCTGTGAGACGAGGTGACGATCTTGCCATCCGCCGCGAGGGTGATTGAGAAACCCCGGTGGAAGGCGGACTCCGGCCCGAGCGTGCGCAGCAGGCCGCGCAGGCGAGCGAGCCGCTCGGAGCGCTCGCTCAGGATGTCTTTGCCAGCCCGCTCGAAGCGGAGGCGCAAGCTTTTCACCGTGTCCAGCCGCCGCTCTAACACGCGTTCGGGGTGGAAGGACTGGTGGCGGGCACGGGCCTCGCTGAGGCGGGTGGTGAAGGTTTCCAGCGCTGCCCGGGTGGCTTGAGAAAGCTGGCCGCGTGCGGAATCCAGCCGCATCACGGACTCGCGCAACAGCTTCTCGCCATCCCGCTGCAAGGCTCCGCGGCGGAGGGCGTCCACCGCGAGCTGGGAGCGGGTGAGGTGCTCTGAGATGACCCTCGCTAACCGCCGCCGGAGCTGGCCGAGCCGGGCTAACAACTCCGCGCCGTCGGCCACGGCCAGCTCGGCGGCGGCGCTCGGAGTGGGTGCCCGGAGATCGGCCACGAAGTCGGCGATGGTGAAATCAATTTCATGGCCGACGGCAGAGATGATCGGAATCGGACAAGCGGCAATGGCCCTAGCGACGACTTCCTCGTTGAAATTCCAGAGATCCTCGATCGAGCCACCACCGCGGCCGACGATCAAGACATCGCAGCGCGGGTAGCGGAACTCCTCGGGGCGACCCATTTTTGCGATGGCCTGGGCGATCTCCATTTCGGCTCCCCGGCCTTGCACCCGCACCGGGAAAAGCACCGGCTGGACCCACGGCGCGCGGCGTGTTAGAACATTGAGAATGTCTTGCAGTGCCGCGCCGCTGGCGGAGGTAATGATCCCGATGGCCCGTGGAAACGGCGGGATTGGCAGCTTGCGAGCGGCGTCGAACAAGCCCTCGGCATTGAGCTTGCGCTTGAGCGCCTCGAACTTCGCCTGCAAGTCCCCTGCCCCGGTGCGCTCGGCTTTGAGGGCGATGAGTTGCAGCTGGCCACGCGCTTCGTACACCGTCGCCTCGGCAAAGACGCGGACTTTTGCGCCATCTTCGAGTGCCTCCGAGCCGGGTCGTTTGCGGGCACCGAACATCGCGCACGAGATTTGTGCGCCTTCATCTTTGAGGGAAAAATACCAATGGCCGCTGGCTTGCTTGCGTAAGTTAGAGACCTCACCCTCGACCCAAATCTCGCCGATCTGGACTTCCAACAAATTCTTCATCCGCCGCAGCAATTGCGTCACGGACAGCGCTTTTGCCTCGGGCGTCTTAGGTTTCGAAAACAAATCCACGCCGGAATCTGCCAACCGTGGGAGATTTTTCGAGC
>JAYVEJ010000523.1:0-4009 GCA_043748885.1 Luteolibacter sp.
ATCACCGTGTCGCCAGAGATCGCCACCGAGTTGCCGAAAAAGTCATCCATCCCAACGTTGCTTGCTTTTAGGTAGGCTTGCTGGCTCCACGTCGTGCCAGTTCGAACGAAGACGTAGGCAGCGCCAGCTCCGTAAGCACTCTCGTTAGGCGTGCCATTCACGCCGTTCGTGCTGCTGTCCTCCATGGTCGCCCCGACAACCAACGTCTCTCCCGAAACCGCCACCGAGTAGCCGAACAAATCGCCCGCACCAGTGTTGCCAGCTTTGATGTAGGCTTGTTGGCTCCATGCAGTGCCACTTCTAACGAAGACGTAAACAGCGCCTGATCCGATACCACTTTCGTTGGGTGTACTATTCACCCCAGTCGTGCTGCTGTCTTCACCGTATGCGCTGACGACCACCGTCTGACCCGAGACCGCCACCGAATAGCCGAAACGGTCGGATGCACCGGAGTTGCTAGACTTGAGATAAGCTTGCTGACTCCATGCTGTCCCGCTGCGCACAAAAACGTAGGCTGCTCCCGAAAGGAGAGCATTATCGTTGGGAGTGCTGTTCACCCCGGTCGTGCTGCTGCGTTCTTGAGAAGCTCCGATGACGATGGTGTCGCCTGAGACTGCCACCGACCTGCCGAACTCATCATCATAGCCGGAGTTGCTGGCCTTGAGATAGGCTTGCTGACTCCACGTCGTGCCGTTGCGCACGAAGACGTAGGCTGCACCAGAATCGACGGCGTTCTCATTGGGAGTGCTGTTTGCCCCCATCGTGCTGCTGTCCTCAAAAGCAGCGCCGACCACCACTGTGTCGCCCGAAATCGCCACTGAGAACAATCCAAAACAGTCATTCGCGCCAGTGTTGTCGGCCTTGAGATAGGCTTGCTGGCTCCACACCGTGCCGCTGCGGACGAAGACGTAAACCGCTCCAGAATCGACGCTATTCTCGTTGGGGGTGCTGTTTACGCCCGTGGTGCTGCTATCCTCATTCCCAGCCCCAACAACTACGGTGTCACCCGAAATCGCCACCGTATTGCCGAAATGGTCGCCCGCGCCCGAGTTCCCAGCTTTGAGGTAAGCTTGCTGGCTCCATGTCGTGCCGCTGCGCACGAAGATGTAAGCTGCTCCAGAATCGGAGGCACTCTCGTTGGGAGTGCTGTTTACCCCCATTGTGCTGCTGGCTTCGTTACGTGCCCCGACGATCACGGTGTCGCCCGCAACCGCCACCGAGTATCCGAACATATCCTCGGTCGGGCCGCCGTTGTTGCCGGACTTCAAATACGCCTGTTGGGCGATGGGATCAATCGTCAGCGGGTAGCGAGCGCCGGCGTCCTCCACGAGCAGGCGGATGTGATTTTCCCCGGCGGCTTCAAAGCGTGAGGCGAGGACTTTGCCATCCGCATCCCAGACCTTGAGGCCCGAATAGTTGAGCACTGTAGCGTTGGAGTCATCGCGAAAATACACGCTCTGGGCATCTGCGGAAACATTAGGACGCAGCGTTCCAACCGTGGACAAGGTAAGCGAAAGCGGGACTACCGCAGAGGATCTGCCCCTGTCCACCGAAGGTCGCCTGCTGACGGTGTATCCATGCTCGAGGCCGCGCGAATCGTTCACAAACCATTCCTGCATCGTGTCACTCCACTGATAGGACAGTCGCATGCCATCGGCCTCGACTGCGGGGATGCCGACCACTTCCGTCTGCTGGTCGCCGAAACCGTAACTCTTCAACTCCAAGCCCCAGCTCCAGTTGGCGTTTTTAGGCCGAGCGATAAAGCCCCGTCCGTCGAACGTGGTAGTCCATTGCTGGCCGGGATTGCGTGCCTGCCACCCACCTTCAATGGCTTGAAAGGCAAGACGCCCAGCGTTGTAGGCGGCGCGGATGCTAGACCAGTCTGACTTCGCCAGTCCCTTCGGCACTTGGTCTGGAGAGGTGAATTGCTGCGGCTTCCCGGCAGGCACACCTGCATAAAGAGACAAGGTGCAGGCGGCGAGTAGTGCCAAGACGAGGTGGCGGGGCAGGAGAAAGGACTTCATCGTGGTGGTCAGTTTGGAAAAAATTAGAACATCTCGCAGCGTCGGTTTCAGTGAGGATGATTTGATACAGTCATTAAGTGTCGAGCTGTAGATCTATCGTGAATACGCCGGATCGCCCAGCTCGCGTGCTCGGCGATGAGTGGCTCGGGATCGCTCGCGGCGCGTTTCAGGGATGGCAGGTCATCTAACGTTCCGGTGTTGCCTAACGCCACGCAGACGTTGCGCAAAAATCGTGCGCGTTTGATCCGCTTGATCGGCGATTTCGCGAACAGCGCACGGAAGCCGTCGTCGTCGAGATCGAGGAAATCGCGCAGGCGTTTTTCAAAAACGGTGGCTCGCGCGTGGAAGGTGATTTCCCGCGACTCCACGGCGAAACGGTTCCACGGGCAGGCGTCGAGGCAATCGTCGCAGCCGTAGATGCGGTCGCCCATCGCGACGCGGAACTCCTCGGGGATAGACCCCTTGTGCTCGATCGTTAGATAGGAAATGCAGCGCCGCGCATCCAGCCGCCGGGGCGCAGTGATCGCTTGGGTGGGACAGGCGGTGATGCAAGCGGTGCATTTCCCGCAGTGATCGCCGAAGGGCGCGTCGGGCGTTAGATCGAGGGTGGTGAGTAGTTCTGCTAGGAAAAACCAGGTGCCGAGCTGGCGGTGGATTTGCAAGGTGGATTTGCCATTCCAGCCGAGTCCGGCATCGCTGGCGAAGTCGCGCTCGAGCACCGGACCGGTGTCCACATAGAAGCGCTGGCTGCCGCCGAGAGTTTGCAACTTTGCGTCGAACTCCCGCAGCCGCTTTTCGATGAGATCGTGGTAGTCGTCGTTCCAAGCATAGCGCGCGATGCGGTAGCCGCCGTCGTGCCCTTCAGGAAATGGGCTACGACCGGGGTAGTAGTTCAGTGCCAGGCAGATGATCGCCTTGCAGCCTGCTAGAACTTCGCGCGGATCGCAGCGCCGCTCCGGGGTGCGCTCGAGCCACGCCATTTCACCGTGCTTCCCCTCTGCGATCCAATCCTTGAAAAGATCCGCGTGACTCGCTTCCTTGGCCTGCGCGATCCGGCAATCGTCGAAGCCCAACTCCGCTGCCCAGGTTTTGATTTGCTCGATCATGACGCTCACAAGTGGCCGGTGAAAAAGTAGCGTGCGCTTTCTAAAATCCCGGTCGCTAGTTCGGTGCAGTCGAGTCCGGCGGTCTCCACTTTTAAATGGGCGGTCTCGGCGTAGAGCGGCTTGCGCACGGCTAACAGCGCCTCGACTCGCGCCACCGGATCGTCAGTGTGGAGCAGCGGTCGGTCGCGGTTTTTCGCGGTCCGGTCGAGGATCACCGCCGTCGGTGCGTGCAGCCAGACGACGTAGCCGAGATTCCGCAGCAACGCCCGATTGCCCTCCCGCCCGATCACGCCGCCGCCGGTGGAAATGATCCGCCGCGGCGCGGCGGGATCGTAGAGTTCCTCTAGCAGCCAGGTTTCCATGTCGCGGAATTTCTCCTCGCCGTCCTCCGCAAAGATCGCGGTGATCGGCTTGCCCGCCCGCTGCTCGATGACGTGATCCATGTCCACCAACGGATAGCCGAGCCGCTGGTGCAGCTCGCGACCGACCGTCGATTTGCCACTCCCCATGAAGCCGATGAGCACAATGTTCTTCGGCGGGGTCTGCGATTCGTTCATGCGCCCACCCTAGGGACTCGGAGGCGCGAGGATAAACCGTAAAAACCAAGCGTCGCGTCATTTTGGAAAAACCACTCTCCCTCAGGCCACCAACGTGCATGAACTTCTCGGCCATGCGCGAGGAACTCAAGCTACTACAAGGCGCCTACGCCCGGATGTCCTGATCTGGAGCCAGAACACTTGAAAAACCGTCAATTCCCGCCCCATCTAACTAATGAAATGCCACCATGCGAGCGGCAACCGCCCACCGGGTCGGATAAAGGCGTGGAGTAAGTCTTTCCGTATAATTTCAATCCCTTAGGTTCATGCGATCGAGGCCTTG
>JAYVEJ010000524.1:0-4009 GCA_043748885.1 Luteolibacter sp.
TGCCAATCCTCATCTGCCGCCTCGCGAAAATTTTTTCTAACCGCCGCGCCGTCGTGAACCCGCAGCGTCACTCGGTAGCGCGTGATCGAGTAGCACTGCTCGTCGAGCACGGGCAGGCGGGAAATTTCCGCCGCGTCGCGAGTCGGCAGTTTCCACAATCCCTCGCGCCGCTTGCCGCCCTCGCGGTGCAGCAGCAGGCGTCCCTTGCGATCTTGCAGCCACAATGCGTGCTCATCCACCGCCGTGATCCGCGTCTTCTGGCGCTTCACTGGCAGCAGTTCCGGCTCGCGGGTTTTGCAAAATCCCGCCACCGGGCAGCTCAAACAATCCGGCACTCCAGGGCGGCAAATTTTTTGCCCCAGCTCCATCAACGCCGAGTGATAGACCCGCGACCGCGCCGGATCTGCTAGCACTTCCGCCCATTCCCAAAGCTGTTTCTGCCCCGCCGTATCATCCACTGGCGCGGAAAAATCCATCACCCGCGAGAGCACCCGCGCCACGTTGCCATCCACCACCACCGCGGGCAAATCTGCAGCAAACGCCCGCACCGCCCCCGCTGTGTAGCGGCCGATCCCCGGCAATTTCAACAAGGCCTCCAGCTCCAGCGGGAACGTCCCGCCATGCTCCCCGATGACCGCCCGCGCCGTCTCCCGCAACATTCTAACACGCCGATAGTAGCCCAGCCCTTCCCACGCTTTTAACAAACGCTCATCGTCCGCCGCCGCCAGTGCTTGCAGGTCCGGGAATGTCTCCAGGAAACGCGCGTAAAATCCCCGCCCTAACACGGTCGCGATTTGCGTTTGCTGGAGCATCACCTCGGAAATCAAAATCGCATACGGCTCGTGCGTCCGCCGCCACGGATAGTCCCTGCCGTTCTTGGAAAACCATGATGTTAGAGCCTCGCGAAATGCCTTCCGGGCCTTCACCGCATCGCTCTTCAATTTCGGCTTCAACATCGCGCCGCAGAGTCACTGCTGACACCGCGCAAGCAATGCGCAATTGAGCGAAAATAGGGCGAAGGGAGGTCTCCTCCCTTCGCATCGACGAGACGTCCATGCCCCTTAGGAAGAACTCCGCACCCTATGAAGCAGAGCCGCCACCACTCCAGTGAGAAATACTTTTCTTCTCGTCTGAAATGAGGCGGGGAGTGCGGTGACATGTCACCGCTTTCACACTGGCCGACATGTCGGCCAGTGTGAAAGCTCCGACATGTCGGAGCAGTCCATGGTGATTCGTTCGCGACGCATTTGCTAGAGCGTGGGATGCGCCAAGCGGACGATGCATCCTCCTCATTGGATTGTTGCCGCACGCCGGGGTGTATTAGCTTTCTTTGAGGGCTTCCAGCTCTTCCCAGCGAGTGTAGAGCCGGGCGACCTTGGCTTTGGCCGCGTCTAACTTCTCCACCATTGCGGGAATCTCGGCGAAGCGTTTTGCCTGGAAATCTGGATCATGCAGCAGGGCTTCGTGCGCCTCTGCTTCTTGTTCGATGGCGAGGATGGCGGTCTCCATGCCTTCGAGTTCGTTCTTCTCACCGAAAGTGAGTTTGCGGCCTTTTTTGGTGGCAGGTGCGGCGCTGGCGGCTTTCTGGCGGGCTGCGGCATCGCGCGCGGCGGCTTGGGCTAAGGCCCGTTGGGCAGCTTCGCGGGCTTGGCGTTTTTCCAAATAGTAAGAATAATTTCCGGCTTGCACGGCGATGCCGTCGTCCTCGAAGGCGATGATTTGGTCGCAGATTCTATCGAGGAAATAGCGGTCGTGGGAAACGACGATGACCGAGCCGTCGAACACCGCGAGCGCTTCTTCTAACATTCGTAGCGAGGGTAGATCAAGGTCATTGGTCGGCTCGTCGAGGACGATGACGTTGCCGCCGTTTTTCAAGACTTTGGCCAACATCAGCCGTGCCCGCTCGCCGCCTGATAGAAGATCGACTCGCTCGTTGATCCGCTTGTCGTCGAAGAGGAAACGCCGCAGATAGTTGCGGGCACCGAGCGGCTGGTTGCCAAACATCAGCTTCTCATTGCCATCGGAAATTTCGTCGAGCAGCGAGCCGGTGCCATCGAGCACCATCCGCGTCTGGTCGATGTAGTTTACCTTCACCCGCTTGCCGGTGACGGCGGTGCCTTCAGTCGGCTCGAGCTGGCCGAGGCAGAGCTTGAGCAAGGTGGTTTTGCCCACGCCATTCTTGCCGACGATGCCGGTGCAGGTGCCGGGACGCAGACTCAATGTTAGGTTGCGGAACAACCAACGCGGCGACTTCTCCGTGCCCACGTTGACGCCCGCGCCTTCCAGCTCGACGACGATGTTGCCCAAGTCCGGTGGCGGCGGAATGAGCAAATCCATTTCCCGTTCCTCGGGCGGCGCTTCGAGACCCTCGATCTCATAATACTTGTCCAGCCGGGTGCGCTGCTTGGTGCCCCGCGCTTTCACGCCGGATCTCACCCACTCTAACTCCTCGCGCAAAAACCGTTGCCGCCGCCGCTCGGTCTGGCCGGCGATTTGCTGGCGGATCGCCTTCGACTCAAGGAATGCGGTGTAATTTCCCGGATGGGAAAACGCCCGGCCTTGGTCGATCTCGATGATGCGGGTGGCGATCACGTCGAGGAAGTAGCGGTCGTGCGTCACGAAAATCACCGCGCCGGGGAAGCCTTTCAAATACTCCTCCAGCCAGCGGATGGACTCGGCGTCGAGGTGGTTCGTCGGCTCATCTAGCAGCAGCAAATCTGGCTGGCAGGCAAGTGCGCGGCACAGCGCGACGCGCCGTTTCTCGCCGCCGGAAAGTGGGCCGACCATTGCATCTAACGGCGGCGTGCCCAGCGCGGTGGACGCCGCCTTGATCCGCGAGTCGAGATTCCAGCCGTCCGCATGGTCGATGAGATGCAGCAGGTCGTTGAGTTCCGCGTCGCTGCCTTCGCCATTCTCGTAGCGGCGGATCGCCTCGACGATATCTGCCGCGCCCGAGGCGATGTTTTCCTGCACGGTGAGTTCCGAATCGAGTTCAAACTCCTGCGGCAAGTAGCCCACTCGCAGGGCGCGGCGCAGGGAAATTTCTCCAGAGTCTGCCATCTGCTCGCCAGTTAGAATTTTGAGCAACGAGGTCTTGCCACAGCCGTTGCGCCCGACCATCCCGGCTTTTTCGCCGGCGGCGATGGCCAGCGTGACGCCATCCAGCAGCGTTTGATAACCGTAGGTCAGGCGAATTTCGTTAGCAGAGAGGAGAGCGGACATGCAGGCGGCGGGGATGTGCCCTATCGCGGGCGAGACGTCCACCCCGGATTGAATTTCGGGAAATCACTTCCCGCTTGGAATTTCCGGCGTTCCGCTGTTGCTTCGCGGCGAGACGATGCGCTGCTTTTATTCACAAGAACTGGAACTGGATTTACCGACGGGACATCCGTTCCCGATGGACAAATTCCGCGTCTCGAAGGACATGCTGCTCGACGGCGGAATCCTCCGGCCGGAGGAAATCATCGAGGTCCGCGCGGCGGATGTCCACCTGCTCCAGCGGGTCCATGAGATGGATTACATCCAGAAAATCGAGGGCGGCTTGCTCGGGCGGAAAGAGCAACTGCTGCTCGGACTGCCGGTCACGCCGAAGCTCTATCAGCGCAGTGTGACCGAGGTGGAGGCCACCCGCCTCGCCTGCCATGCGGCGCTGGCGGAGGGCGTGGGCGTCTGTCTGGCGGGCGGCACTCACCATGCGTTCCGCGAGCATGGCGAGGGCTATTGCGTTTTTAATGATGTCGCCATCGCCATCCGCGACTTGCAGGATAAGCAACCTAACATCAAGGTGATGGTCGTCGATACTGACGCCCACCAAGGCAACGGCACCGCCGCGCTGCTCGGCGACGATCCGCGAGTTTTCACCTACTCGATCCACGTCGGGAAAAACTATCCGACGAAAAAAGTCGTCGGTTCGCTCGACATCGAGACCGTCCGCTACGTCGAGGGTGAGATGTATTTGAAGCAACTTTTCAGCAGCTTGGCGGGTGCGTTAGACACCTTCGCACCGGAC
>JAYVEJ010000525.1:0-3997 GCA_043748885.1 Luteolibacter sp.
TGCCGTATCCGCGACATCGGCGGCGATGACACTGGCGGTGCCGCCATTTTCGCGAATGAGTTGGGCGGTTTCCTCACCGGCGTCGGCGCGGAGTTCGAGGATGTGGACATGGGATCCTGGAGTGGCGAGGCGCAGGGCGATGGCGCGGCCGATGCCTGAGCCGGCTCCGGTGACGAGGGCGTGGCGAATTTCAAAAGTGGCGGACATGCAGTGGGTGAAATCGTTGGATTTTTAAATTAAATCACAGGAGGTTCCCGGCTCCTGCGGGACTTGATAGACGCCGCCCTCGACCCGGACCGGGTGGACGAACTTGGTCTTGAGGTGCGGAATGTGTTCGAGAAACAGCGCGTCGTGGCCCATGCCGATGTGGTTGAAAAGCACGAGATGCTGGTGGAGCTGACCCATATCTCCGACGTGTGGCACCACCGGCACGGCGGCCTTGCGGGCCATGAGACTGACGGCGAGGAACTCACTCACACCGGCCACGCGCACGGCGTCCACTTGGCAGAAACCGAGGCACTCGAGCTGGAGGTAATTTTTAAAAATCACCCGGTTCGGCACATGCTCACCGGTGGCGATGCGGTGACGCCCGACCGCATCGGCCAGCGTCTTGTGGGCGAGAATATCGTCCGGGTGGGTCGGCTCCTCGATCCAGAACGGGTCCATCGGGAGTAGCTGCTGGCAGATGTCGAGCGCCTGCGGGAGCGTCCATTGCTGGTTCGCGTCCACCATCACGCGCACTTCGTCGCCAGCGGCCTCGCGGACGATGTTAGCACGGCGGATGTCGCGCGCGGCCTCCTTCGAGCCGACCTTGAGTTTCATGGCGGTAAACCCAGCGGCGACGGCCTTTTTGGTATTTTCACGCACTTGCTCGTCGGAATAGTTGAACCAACCCACCGAGGTGTCGTAGCCGGTGTAGCCAGCTTTCAAGACGCCGGTGCGGGATTCGCGGGTCGGAATGGCGGTGTTGAGGATCGAGAGCGCGTCGGCGTGGGTGAGGTAATCTTCGAGGTAGGAAAGATCCAGCGTGGCGACCACTTCGGCGGGTGTTAGTTCGAGCAATAATTGCCAGAGCGGCACGCCGCGTTTTTTCGCCCAGAGGTCCCAGCAGGCATTGGTGACGGAGGCGAGGGCGAGCTGGACGACGCCCTTGTGCGGGCCGAGCCAGCGGAATTGCTGCTCGTCGGCCATTTCCTTTTGCAGCGCACCGAAGTCGGCCATGATTTCCTCGATGTCGCGGCCATGGAGCCGGGCGGCGTAGAATTCCGCAGCCCGGCAAACGAGGTCATTGCCCTCGCCGAGGGTGAAGGCGAGGCCGGTGCCGGTGTGGCCGCTGTCATCGGTGAGGAGGGTGACGGCGTAGGAATAAATCGGGTCCCTATGGATGGCGTCACTGCCATGGCCGGAGCCGATGGGATAGCGGGCGTCTCGGGTGGAAATACGGGTGATCATGGAGACTGGATCGAGATTTCGGAAATCGTCGGGCCTTCCGATGCGGCGAGGATGTTGAGGCGAATGGCACTGGTGGTGACAGGAGCAAAGGTGGTGCTGAACTTGGCACCGATCGCAGTGCCGGTGTAGAAAGTGGTCCATGTGGTGCCGTCTTTTTTCTGAAGCTCGAACTGCTGCACACGGCTCGTATCCCCGGAGAAGGCTTCCTCGATTTTGATGCCCTTGAGGGTGGTTTCTTTGGCAAAGTCGATTTGCAACCAGGAGGGTTGGGTGCCAGCTGGAGCGGCCCAACGGGATTCGGCATCGCCATCGAGAACCATGTCGGCGCTGTATTGCGGATCGCTGCCGTAAAATGCCGAAGCGGATGCTTTCGCGCCGAGCAAATTGGCTTTCCTCAAAGGCTTGAGCGGAGCGATGGCCATGGAATCACCGTCGATGGTGAACTCGACGATGGTGTCGATTTCATTCCACGAGGTTTCCGGGATTTTGAACAAGATTGAGCCATCGGCTAATACGAGCTTGAGGTCGGGACCGTTGAGAATTTTCGCCGACTTGATGGCGATAGGCAGCATACGGACGGTCACTGGGCCATCCACTTTTTCAAGCAGGTGAAGGTAGATCTTGTTGCCTTTGCGGGTGCTTACCATCTGAGCGAAGGGCTTCCACGGGCCACCGCGGGTGCCGTAAACTGAGCTGGCATTCTTGGTAAGCCATGCGCCCATTTCCTTGAGGCGGGCGACCTGCCGACCTTCGATTTCGCCGGTGGGCATAGGGCCGACGTTGAAGAGCAGGTTGCCATCGCCGCCGTTGGTGCGGATCAGCGTTTGGAGGCAGTCTTTGAGAGACTTCATGGTGTCGTCCGGTTTCCATGCCCACTGTTCGCAGATGGTCATGCAGCTTTCCCAGGGTCGGTCGATCTGGAAGCCGCCGATGACTTGCTCGGGCGTGTCATAGTCGCCCTTGTGGCCGGTGCGGTTGTTGATGACGATGCTCGGCTGGATGGCGCGGGCCATGTTGATGACGCCGGCACCGCGGGTGGCGTCGAATTTCTGCGGCACATCATACCAGATCGTGAAGAGCGGGCCGTAGTTCGTGAGGAGTTCCTTGGTCTGCGCCTTGAGGTATTCGGTGTAGCGGTCGAGGTTCGATGTTTCGCGGACCGTCTGGCCACCGGGGCTGGTGAGCGGGAAATCCGGGTGATGCCAGTCGCAGGTGGAGTAATAGGTGCCGAAGGCGATGCCACCTTTTTTGCACGCGGCGGCGAGTTCCTTGACCACGTCCCTTTTGAAGGGCGTGTTCATGATGTTGTAGTCGGTCTGTTTGGTGTCCCAGAGGCAGAAGCCGTCATGATGCTTGGCCGTTAGGACGATGTATTTCATCCCCGCAGCTTTGGCGACGGCGACCCACTCATCGGCGTTGAACTTGGTGGGATTGAACTTTTTGTAGAGATTGTCGTATTCCTCGATCGGGACTTGGTCGCCGCGGGACCAGCCGATTTCGGTGCCTTTGAGGGAAACGGGACCCCAGTGGATGAACATGCCGAAGCGGGCGTCCTGCCAGTTTTTGATAGCTGCGGGTAACGCGGGCGCGGCGTCCTGGGCCAGTAGGTTGCCAACACTGAGTAGGGTGGTGAGGATGAGTGATGGTGTTTTCATGATAGATGATAGGAATCAGGTTGTTGGAGAATTTAGCGGCGGTAGCCGATTTCGGCACCGCCGGAGATATGCATGATGTGGCCGGTGACGAAACGGGCTTTCGAGGAAATCAGGAAAACGCAGGCATCCGCGATGACGTCGCTCTCGGGGCAATAACCGAGCGGGTGGATGTCATCGAGATACTTAGAAACGGCGGCGGGATCGGGTTGTTGGTCGGCCCATTGGTGGAGCATGGGCGTCCAGGCACCTGCGGGACAGACGGCGTTCACACGGATGCCGTCCTTGGCGTAGTCGAGTGCCATGGATTTGGTGAGCGTGTTCATGCCGCCCTTGGTGGCGGTGTAGGCGGCGTGGATTTCCTGGCCGATGACGCCGACGAGGGAAGACGTATTAAGGATGCAACCCTTCGTCTCGCGGAGGGCGGCGATGCCGTGCCGGGTGGTGTGGAGAACGCTTTTCAGGTTGATATCGAAGAGGGCGTCCCACTCTTCATCGCTGGTTTCGTGGAGCGGCTTGCTAGGCATAGCGATGCCAGCGTTGTTATGGATGGCGTCGATTTTTCCGTAGTGGGCAAGCACGTGTTCGATCGCGGATTTCACCTCAGAATCCTTGGAAACATCGCAGGCAAAACCCAGGTGCTCGGGGCCGAGTGCGGCAGCGGCATGGGCGGATAGATCGCCGTTGCGGGCGATGAGCGCGACCTTCGCCCCTTCAGCGGCGTAAGCCTTGGCACAGTCAAGGCCGATGCCGGTGGAGCCGCCAGTGAGGAAGATGACTTGGTCTTGGAGAAGCATGCGGGAATCTGAAATTTAAAATTTGAGGTCGCTCACTCAATCGAGGTGAAAGAGTTCCTTGGTGTCGGACCAGGTCTTGCCGGCCTTGAGGGCGTC
>JAYVEJ010000526.1:0-10303 GCA_043748885.1 Luteolibacter sp.
GTCGCCGCAAAATAAATCATCAGACTTTTTGGCAGGTTTTGATTTGAAACATAACAAGTATTAAATAGAAGTTAAGCATTTTATTTTGCGGTGAATCCATAGAACTATTAAGATTTCGTTCTCTGTTGATCTGGATGATTATGAAGTGGTCGCAGATGATTTGTTTCAGGATCAGAATTCCGATCCAGAAGTTGTAGGGAAAAAGTGTTTTGAAAATCAACTCATTCGCTCTCAAATCAAATGAAGCACCCGGCATATAATTTGAGGCCGAATAAGGCTGTTGATCGGTCCCTGTTGGTCGAGAGGATTCAGGAACTTGAGGATGTCGGCCTTCTGAACACGCGTGATT
Organism: Luteolibacter sp.; assembly: GCA_043748885.1. Classification (GTDB taxonomy): domain Bacteria; phylum Verrucomicrobiota; class Verrucomicrobiia; order Verrucomicrobiales; family Akkermansiaceae; genus Luteolibacter. Next base: position 350 of record JAYVEJ010000526.1, read on the forward strand.
GCGCATACTATGGGTTTGGTGGCCCATTTCTAGATGACTTCAGAATTCTGGCAGACCATTTTCCCCGAATGTCTTTTCATTCATTGGAAAAGACAAAGCACACATACAAGCGGCAGAAATTTCACAAGTTTTCACCGAAAATACACCTTCATCATCGTAGTGTAGAGGGGTTCCTTACAAATGAAGATATGGAGTCAGCAGGTCATTTGATCTGGTGGCTTGATTATACTAATTTAGGAGTTAACGAGTTCAAAGATGTTACAAGCTTGGCAAATAGCCTTAGCCCTGGGGATTTCTTGCGCGTTACGGCTAGTGCAAACGTAAGATTGGATATTGATCAAATGAACGAACTTTTTGGTGGTGCGGCTTGTCAGAAAGCGCTCCAAGATGAAGTTGAAGATTTTAAAGTTAAATTTGAGTCTTATCTGCCTGACGGGTTTAATTCAGATTCGATCTTCGACGATCAGTTGTTTCCTGATTTGAGTGTGCGTATGATTGAAAGTGCGCTCGAAAAGAGGGCTAATTTAGCGTCTACAAGAATTTGGCATCTTGGAAGTAGGATTTATAGAGATGGTGCACAGATGGTCACTTGCGAATTTTATGTTTCAGATAAGAAGTATAATGGCTCAAAGAACGGACTTAAATATCTTCTGTCATGTATAGATTCAGGAAATGAGCCAAATATAATAAATGTTCCTAATCTTAGTATTAAGGAGAGATTGTTCTTGGAGTCGGCGTTGCCAAATGATCCTACGCGAATTACACGCTTGGCCAAGCGTCTAGGATATATGATCGAGAACTCAGGGAAGACGCACGAGTTAGCAATTGGGCAGTATGCTAGATATCACAAGCATTACCCGATGTTGGGTAAGATAGCTCAGTAGCCCCGCTCCGTTTATTGTTGTCTGCGTCGACCGGGTCAGTCGACCGGGTCCCGACTAACGTAAGCGGTCGATTCCCGGCCTCTAGCTGGATCCGCGTATTCAGGGCATACATACGTAAGCGGTCTATCTCCGGCCTCTATGCTGCCGGGGCATAAGTTGCATACACAGGGCGTGTATGTTCTCGGTAAGCGGGGTCTCAAGCACCGCCAGAAGATTCTGGCCGGCGTATTTCATAGGCGTCATATTTTGGCAACCTATGACACCTATGAATGAATCCGTTTTGAAGACCGATCAGATCGGCCGCCTGCGCTACACTGCGGAACAGAAGAAAACCATGGTTGATGCCTATCGGGCCAGCGGTTTGAGCGCCCCGCGCTTCGCGGCGCATCACGGCGTAAACTATCAGACATTGGTTTCCTGGATCAAGAAGGACAAGCAATCGTCCACGTCCACAACCTCGGATTCCTCACCCTCCAGGTTCTTTTCCCTGATTCCAGCCATCATTGAGCGAAGCGGGAATCCGACCGCGGACGAGGCCATGGAAATATTCCTCCCGGGTGGAGCCAGGCTTTCTATCACCTCCGCCAACCATGTCGCGCTTGCCGTCGCGCTGATTCGCCAGCTCGAACCTGCCAGACCATGTTGAGCTTCTCAGGCAGTTTGAAAGTATTCGTCGCGGTCGAACCCTGCGACATCGATGGGGTCAGTCGATGGGGTCCCGACTAACAAGCATCAACGACTACTCTCTCTTCGTTGGAATGACGAAGGTGGCGATCTGATGTCGGGATTCGGGCGGGCGGTGCCTTTGACGCGGGAGCCGTAAGCCCGGCCGGTGATGCGGGGATCCAAGGAAATGGAGATTTGCCGATCACTCGCCGACGGAAAGCGCAACCTGATCGACTAGCGCTTGCGAGACAAAGAGACCGGCGGTCAGCATTTTTTCAAACACAGGTCTGCACGCAGTCACAAACCCGCGCTTTTTGGCGAGTGCCACAAAAATGGTCAGTTACGGGCAAGTTCCTCCGCGAGATCTTCCGGAGTGGCCTGGACCGCCGAGACTTGGAAGCGCCCGCCACCGAGCAGGAATTCTTCCCGAGAGACCCCGGCGAGATCCGCCGCCTTGGATTGCGAGACCATGCCCGCCTCATACCACTTCAAGGCAGCCGCAAGCCGCAGTTCCCGTGCGAACTGGGATGGACTCAGGCGCAACGCGCTGAACGCGGATTCGGGAAAGTCCATTTCGATCTGCATGAGAAAGCACTCGCCCAATCCAGGCCGCCTGTCACCGGCATTCTCGTGATGCGGATGCGGGCATTCCGGTGCATGGAACGAAGGGTCGCCGATGGAATCCTGATGATTTCATCAAACCGTTCCGGGACGTCGCAACGCATACGTGAAGATCCATGCACCTCATCTCACCTGCCGCTGGAACAAAACCTGCGAGTTCGATTCGTTCAGGCGATGGGATTTGAGTTGAAACCAAGAGCTTGAGGCACCGCGAATTAGGCGAATCCAGCGAATGGGAGTTGCTGGCTCTTGTCTGTGTCCAAGCGGGCACTGTAGAGACTTCCCCCTTGCCCAGTTTTGCCGGACCCGCTATCCATTTCCCATGCAAGACTATCGCGAAATTATCACCCTCGAACCTGGAAAGCGCGGAGGCAAGCCGTGCATCCGGCACATGCGGATCACGGTGTATGATATTCTCGGCTGGCTTGCAGCGGGGATGACGACAGACGAAATCCTAGCGGATTATCCAGAGCTGACGAAGCAGGATGTCCAGGCTTCGCTGGCGTTCGCTGCGGATCGCGATCACCACCTGGTGGTGGGCGTGGCATGAAACTGCTGTTTGACCAGAACCTCAGCCATCGGCTCATCAAGTCGCTGGAGGATTTGTTTCCGGATTGCCAGCATGTGCGTGTCATCGGGTTCGCGGAAGCGGATGATTTGACGATTTAGAATCACGCCAAGGATCACGGCTTCGTGATTGTGACGCAGGATTCCGACTATCCCGATTGGAACAAGTTCCTCGGAGCGCCGCCGAAAATTGTGTGGCTGCGCTGCGGCAATGCATCGGTGGATGCCGTGGAAGGGAAGTTGCGAAATGCTGCCGAACGGATTCTATCGATGGAAACCCAGCGGGATATCGAAGTGGTGGAAGTTTGGTAAGTGGGACGACATTGCGTAGCCCGTCACCTCGCGACAACTTTCCATGGATCCGCCGGTCGGGAGCAGCTTCCGATTCGGGATTGTCGGCGCACGGGAAATCCGCTTGCCTTGGCCATGAGAAAAAACCCGCACCGTCTGATTTTGTTAGCCATCGCCCTGATGAGTTCGCTACACGCTGCGCCGTTAGAGATCGCTGCGGTGAGCGAGCGGATGAAGTCGGCGGGGCCGGTCCCAAATAACAGACAATGAGTGGGGAACCGATGCCGTTCGCATCTGATCGGCACCGACGGTGGGGCAGTCCCTACAGGATGGTTGAGCGGCGAATAGCAGCCGAATCACGACTGCAACCAGTCTTCAAGCATCAGGCCGGGAACGCGGGAGAATTCGTCGGAGTTGTTGGTGACGAGGATTCCGCCTGCGGCACGAGTGATCACGGCGATCCAGGGGTCGGGCTGGCTGATGACGTTACCTGCCTTTTCGAGCGTGCTGCGGACGTCCACGTAGTGCTCGACTGCCGCGATATCCGGCCACGCAATGGCAAAGGGCCGAAGGATGTTGTCCACTTGCAGCGAGCGGTGTCCCGGTCGGGCGCTTTTGGCGGCACCGAGTTTCAATTCGGCGAGCACCTGGAAGGGAACGAGAATTTCGGTGGGTGGATACCGAGGGAATTTTTGCAGGACAGGGTCGGCACGACCGCGAAGGCAAGCGACAAAGATGTTGGTATTGCTGAAGCGGGCCATTTACGTCCCGACATCAAGGGGTTCCACGGCGGCGGGAAGGGAGCGCTCTGGAGCAAGGAATGAAGGGTCGCCGATGGCACCGAAGGTGGCCATCCATTCGGCGGAGTAAGTGGCTGCCGGAATCTCGTCCGCATCAGCAGCGAGGCGACCGAGCTGCTCAGCGGCCCAGTCCGGCAATGGCTTGTGATTGTGCGCCGCAAGGGCATCAAGCCGCAGCTTCAGCCGGTCATCAAGATTCAGAACGAGACTGCTCACGGTAGGTAAAGTAGTGAAAGTGCCGGGGTTTTCAAGGTGCAAAGCCGCTCCGAGGACGTCTGACCGAGACCGGTGAGAGCTGGCGAAGCCCCGCCCAAACGATGTTTCATGACCGGGAGGTACGAGGAAGGGACTGCTGGAGCAAGACGGAAGGCGAGCGTGGGAAAGCACTGATCCGGCGTCGCCTTTGGGGCTATGTTGCGACAAGAATGGCTGAAAACCAAAAAGCTGAGTTGGAAAATGAGGCAGGATTCCTACTTAGGGAGATTTGGTTTCGAAACGGAGAGAGGGACCACTGATTTCAGATTCATTTGAAGTGGAGAGCTCAGAAATTCCTTAATTGGCGACTCTTTTACCATCTTGCCAGGGATAATTTCCAAATTCTGTTCTGAAAAATCAGAGTAATCAGTGGTCAAATATCGCCTCTATTTCCCTAGTGTCGGATTCCTGGAAAATGGGGCGGAATAATGGGCGTGACAGTGGGTTGGATGGTTCCATGCTTGAGAGCCACCTGAAAAACCCATGAAATTTATCGCCGTTCTGGAAGTCGTCCTTGGGGTTGCCAAGATCACTTGTTGCCTGATGGGGGCGGCGGCTGGGGTGCTGCGTGCGGAGAGCGAGTCGCTGCCCTATCACATGATTCGCTTTGAGGCAAACGAGGGCTATCAGGCGGGGGCTTTCAAGGGTGCTGGAGGTGGCTTGCAATTGCTTCAGGGGGATGCCCGGATCGTTGGCGAGGATGGGGATGAGGCCGGGCTGTGTTTGGAAACGGTGGCCGGGAATCCCTACGCGTCGATCCACTTTCGCGGCGAGCGAGTTTCCCGGAACGCCAAGACGTATTACGAAGTCTGGGTGAGGCCTTCCGCCAGCCCACTCGCGAAGAGCGAGGAGTTCATGGATCTGGATGGAGCGGTGCTTGGCTTTTTTGCCGATGGAGCCGATGGGCCGGCGACCTTCCATGCCTACCACGCGTTGCCTGAGCATCAGGGCAATTGGGTTTCCACGGGAGTGTCGGCGGTGGTCGGGCCTTCCGGGATGACGCGGGAGTGGATCCGGATTGGGATTTGTCAGAATCTGGCAACTGGCACCTGGGATCTTGAAATCGGTGGCGAGCTGGTTTTGACGGAAATCCGCCTTACCGAAACTCCGCAGCAGGACGGGATCGAACTGTGGCTGCTGGGCCATGAGACGGGCGCGAACCGCTTTGACGATCTCCTGGTTTCCCCGGTGGAACCGGATTCATTGCGCCTCGGCGAAACGAAACATTTGCCGCAAGGTCGGCCCGCCAAGAACGGTCAGGCCGGGAATCTCGACCGGACTGGTGAGCGGAAAGTCGGCCGCAAACAGAGCGACGAGGACCGCAGGAGGCATAATGCCGGGATTCCCGCCGGAGTGGCCAAAGCCGCACCCAAGAGTCTGGAATTTGAAATGGATATCATCGAAGGCGGCACCCAGCACGGCAAGGTCGCTGCCAAGGACTCCGACTCAAAGAACCCGAGTTTCCTGCTCTACTCACCGCAATACGACGATGCCGGCAAACCGCTGCCGCTTAAAGTGAGAATCCAATGTGATGCGCAACTCGTCGAAGGGGCGGATCTATCCAAAATCCTCTGGGCGGTCACTGAATTGGCCAAGAAAGAGGGCAATGAGCCACGGAGGGTCATCGCTCATGGAACCTTCACCACCGGATTCACCCAGATCGCCGAGATCCCCTCGGAATGGGCGAACAAGGGAACTACGATCCAAGTGGGAACGAATCTCGTGCTGAGGACGTCTCCGTAGGAGTTAGTGAGAAAACGCTGAAAAACTGAAAAGCTAAAAAGCTGAAATGGAAGACGACGGGATGAAACTCCTAGGAATCGACTGGATATGGAATCGCTTCAAGATTGCAATCAGTCCTCAAGCATCAGGCCGGGGACGAGGGAGAATTCGTCGGAGTTGTTCGTGACGAGGATTCCTCCTGCGTCGCGGGTGATCGCCGCGATCCAGAGATCGAGTTGGCTGATGAGGGTGCCTGCTTTTTCGAGGGTGCTGCGAATATCAAGATAGAGTTCCACCGCCGCGATGTCCGGCCACGCAATAGCGAATGGCTGGAGAATGTTGTCCACTTGAGGCGCGTGGTGTTCCGGTCGGTCGCTCTTTGCGGCTCCGAGTTTCAGGTCGGCGAGGATTTGGTGGGTGAATACCGGAGGAATTTTTCCCGGAGGACGAGAGTGCTTACGGGTGGCAAAGTAGTGACATGACATGGGTTTTCAAAAAGCAAAGCCAGTCAGGCTTTTAGGAATCGATCAGGCACCTCACCGGTCTGGGCCAGTGGGGCGAGGCCGGTGCTAGCTTGATGAGTCAAGGACGGGCGGACTCCGATCCGCTCTGGATCATGGGTGGACAAAGGAATAGTGGAATGCCTCCCTTCATTGGCGCTTCATAGGCTGGGGCGATTCGGAGATCGACCCTCCTTGGGAGGATCCATGAGGAAAGATCTGGCGCGTGGTTGCTGACCTGTTAGAGCAGTCGCTTCATCACTGCGGCGGACAGGAGTTTGCCATCGGCGCGACCTTCTGCCAGTTCGTGGGCGCGCTTCATGACTTTGCCCATGTCGGCCTTGCCGGTGGCGGCGGTGTCGGCCATGGCCTGCTCGACGATGGCGGCGAGCTGTTCCTCGCCGAGCGCGGCGGGGAGATAGCGGGATAGGATTTCGATCTCGGTTTTCTCAGTGGCCGCCAGCTCGGCGCGGCCGGCCTTTTCGAACTGCTCGCACGAATCGACCCGCTGCTTGATTTGTTTTCTAACGACGGCAAGCACTTCGGATTCGTCGAGGACGATGCTGAGGTTGCCCTTCTCGATAGCGGCATTCATCAAGGCGCTTTTGAGGGCGCGGAGGGCGTTGAGGGCGAGGGTGTCCTTGGCCCTCATGGCGGTTTTGATATCTTCGGGAATACGGGTGGCAATTTCGCTCATGGCTCTGTGGTATCAGGGCAATGCACGCCGCCAAGCAAAACTCATCGGGCAAATGAGCGGGTTCCTACACAAGGGACGGTTGAGAGAGGCGGACATCAGAATGAATCACTGATTGACTGATTGACTGATTGACTGATTTCAAGACTGCGACCCTCGCCAAGCCTCGCCACTCTTGCATCCTCTTAATCGATTAATCAGTGCAATTAGGAGTTAAAAAACTCCAGCTTTCCCCAGTCTAGGCACTTTGGGGAAACGGGTGGAGGCGTCATGCCACCTCGGTGAGTGCGCCGATCAACGGCTCGGTCTCGATCTCACGGCTGAAGGTGCCGATGGCGGTTTTGGCGACGGCCTTCTGGCTGGCGTGGACGCCGATTCTGCGGAAGGTCTGTTGGATGACGCGAAGGCTGGCTAGTTTGACGATGACCCACTGGAATCTTCCACTGGAGGGTGGGGTTTCACCCCATGGAGCTTTCGTTGGCCGGGTGGCACATTCACCCTGCAAAGAAGCAGCCATCACCCTATCAGAATCAGCCCGACCATCCATCCCCATGAAATCATCCACCCCTGTTATTTCTAAAATCGTTAGAACCGTGATTGCAGCCATGGTCTGCCTGATAGTGCTGCCCGAAGCGGCGGAGGCCAAGGGGTGGAAGTCTAAGAAACATCATGGCAACGGCCATGGCTCGGAAAACAAGAACGTCCGGCAGAGTGACCATGACGACCATGATGACCGTGATCGGCAGTATTACACATCGCGGCCCCGCTCCACTTTCGTGCTTTCTCTAGGCAGCGGCTACGCCGGACGTGGCTACTACTACGGACCTGCGAATTCGTCTTATTACTATCAGCGCTCTGACGTTAGATACTTCGCCACCCGAGAAGCGGCTCCACGAGAATACTATGGAAATGAGGGCTACCAAGACAACACGGCGGTGCAGCGCGAACTCGCCCGCCGTGGCTATTACAACGGTCCGCTTGACGGGGCTATCGGGCCGAAATCCAGCCGGGCGATTTCCCGCTATCAGCGCGACAATGGCCTGCGGCAAACGGGAACGATCTCTCAAAGTTTGCTCGGCTCATTGGGTTTGCAATGAAACGCGAGTGTGCGATTGATCAGACTCTTTATGAAAATTATCTGCCCTTTCCCCACTCCTCGGCGTGCTAGTCCGGCAAGCGCCGCGCTGCTCGATAACCCCAATGCGATGATGTCATGAAGCGGGGTCGCATTCTAACCGCACAGCGGATTTTAAGCGGACTCTTGCTGGTGAGTTCTATCAGCGGCTGCTCCTCCACTTCCCAAGGGCGCCGGTCGTCTCGCGATCACGCATTCATCGCCTACTGGCCACCTCCTCAGGGCAGCACGGGGCTGCGACTTGCGGTCAAGGATCTCATCGATATGAAGGGCTACGTGACGAGCGCGGGCTCCGAGTATTTTGCGAAAAATAACCCGCCGGCGACGCGGGATGCGGCTTGTTTGGCGATCGCCCGTGAGCGCCATGTGCAGTTCGTGGGGAAAACCAATCTCACGGAGTTCGCGGTGACTGTTTCCGGGAAAAACGCGTATTTCGGCACGCCGGTCAATCGCTGGGACGGCAAGCACAAGGTGATTCCCGGCGGCTCCTCCAGCGGCTCGGCGGTGGCCGTTTCCACCGGCAGGGCGGATGTCGCAATCGGCACCGATACCGGTGGCTCGATCCGGGTGCCGGCGGCGTGTTGCGGGATTTATGGCTTGAAGACGACGTTCGGCTTAGTCTCCACCAAAGGCGTTTTCCCAATTTCCCCTAAGAATCTGGACACCGTCGGACCGATGGCCGCCGACATGCCGCGGCTGGTGGAGGGCATGGATCTGCTAGAGCGAGGATTTGCTTCGAAATACCGCCAAGCGGTCGCCGCCAAGCCTTCGGCCAAACAAATCCGGATTGGTCGCCTCTACATCGGCGGCACCGATCCGGCGATCGACAAAGCCATCGACGAGGCGCTCGCGGCCAAGGGCTTCAAGGTCGTGAAGCTCGACGACGGCTTCAAAGTCAAATGGAAGCAGGCAGAAGCCGACGGAAAAACCGTGGCTCTCGCCGATGCCTGGCTGAACGATGACAAATACACCAAAAACCCTGGGATCGACCAAACGACCCGCTTGGTAATCGCCAAGGGCGGGCTGGACCATGCGACCGGCTATGACGCCGCGCTGAAGCGGAAAGCGGCGTGGCAGCGCGATCTGCGGAACGTTTTCGAAAAGGTCGATTTCATTGCCACACCGACGTTGCAGAGCCTGCCGCCGAAGATTCCGTGGTTCGGTTCGCAGCTCTTGTTTGAGTGGCTGGTGTTCAATTCTCAGAACACCGTCGGCGTGAACTTTGCCGGAAATCCCGCGCTGGCGATCCCCATTCCGATGCCGCCGCGAGGGAAATACACTCCCGTGACCAGCCTCCAGTTAGTGGGGCCGCGCCTGAGTGAGGCGGAACTTCTGAATGCCGGGCGACTGCTCGCTCCCAAATCCTGATCCACCCGGAAAACCCACGTCCTATTATGAAAAACTCCATTTCCACCACCGTCCTCGCCCTCGCGGCGACCCTCCTTCTAACGGTCACGTCGAGCTTCGGCCAATCCGCGACGGAACTCATGGCAAAGGGCGATGTCTTCGATTCGAGCTTCCGCCCGGCGGATGCCCTGTTGAGTTACTTGCCCGCCGAAAAACTCGAGCCTAACAACGTCAAAATCCTGCTGCGGATCGCTAGGCAGTATCGCCATTTGATGAGCGACGCCAAGACCGTCCCCGAGAAGCTCAAGCTCGGCGGGATGGCGATGAACTATGGGAAAAAGGCCGCAGCGCTCGCTCCGAACGATTCCGAAGCCCAGCTTTCTCCGGCGATCACCTATGGCAAGATGCTGCCCTATCAGGGAAAAAAGGAGCAAGTGGACGCCGCCCCGCGGATCAAGGCGGCGGCTGACCG
>JAYVEJ010000527.1:0-3993 GCA_043748885.1 Luteolibacter sp.
GCCGCCCTTCGTGGATGCCGCCTTTGCGCAGAAGAATCGCCTGTCGGCCCGATGCCAAGGCGTCACAAACCACCTGCCATTCCTTGAATCCGATCGCCGTGCTCATGGGAAACTAACCGAGATCGTTCGCAGTGACCGAGGTCTGCTCGCGCGAGCCTAGAAGGCGGGCTTGCAGCGTGACCCGCTCGGGCGTGGAGTCGAAGCGGTAGCTGTGGCAGTTCGGGCAGAGGGCTGCACCGCTGCCGATGATCGAGTCGCAGCCCTCACAGACTTTGTAGCCCGCAGGATTGGCAGCGATTTTCGCGGCGGCGGCGGCGCGGTTAGGTGGTGGGGATTCGGCCATGGTGGCGATGAAAAAAGCGGCACCGGTGAACCGGTCCGCTTGTTTCGTTAGAGATGAATGAAACCGGCTGACTGGGCAAATCAGGCGATGGCGGCGAGCGCCTTCGCGGTTTTGCTCTTCAGGTTAGCCGCCTTGTTTGGATGAATCAAGTTGCGCTTGGCCGCTTTATCCACCACCGAGGAAAATGCGGAGCTGGCTGCGGCGGCGGCGCTTTTGTCACCCGATGCGATTGCGACGAGAGCCTTCTTGCGAAGGGTTTTCATGCGGCTCTTTTCAGCGCGATTGCGTTCGGTCCGGACGACGGTTTGACGCGCGCGCTTGATAGAAGATTTGTGATTGGCCATGGTCGTATTGTAGAAAAAACAGTCGCCGGGAGGCGGGCGGGGGAAAATAGGAATTCAGCCGCAGGTGTCAAGCTCGTGTTTGAGAGTTTCTCAACTGCGCGAGCGAAAGCCGGTTTTCCCCACGGAGGCCGAGGATTCGCTGCTCGATTTGTTGGATTGGATCGCGCCGCGGATGACGAAGACATCGGCACCGGCGCCGATTCTGTTATAAAGATCTGCCACGTCGCGGCTGCCCATGCGGATGCAACCGAAGGAGGCCGGTGAGCCGAGGCGACGCTCCTCGGGAGTGCCGTGAATGTAAATCGTCCGGCGGAAGGCGTTCTGGTTGCGGGACTCCGTGCCGGTCAGCCACAGGATGCGGGTGACCACAGGATCGCGGCCAGGAGCATTTGGCTGAAGCACCTCGCCGGTCTGACGGCGGGTTTTGAAAACTGAGCCGATCGGGGCACCATCGCCAATTTTCTTGGCGACCTGCAGTCGTCCGAGTGGGGTGCAGTTGCTGCCGGGGCGGTCGCCGATGCCGAATTTAGAAGTGGAAATCTTGTAGGCTTTGACCGGGGTGCCGTCGTGGACAAGCAGCAATTTCTGATCGTGGACGCTAACGATCATTTTGTTGTGGGTATCTCCACCCCCAAATGAAAATGAATTCGAGCCGCAGCCGGTTAAACCGATAGCCGCGAGTAGGCTAATCGATGCTAGGAACAAGCTGCGCGGCTTAGGGAATCCGGTCATGGTTCGATCAGGGTGCTTTGCGATTCTCGATCTTCGAAGCAGGTGCCTCCGAGCCGGATGGCAACAAGCGAACGAGCGATGAAAGAGATGTGTAGAAGAAACCGACGGGAAATGGAAGCAGAAGAATTGTAGAAGACCACCGATGGTTCATTGCGGCGTCCACCACGACGAACAAAAAGAAGAACCCGAACAGCAGTTCCACGAACGGCGTTAGAGTTTTCATGGCTTTGTAGCTGCTCTTCTTCCAGTCTTGGCGCTTCATTTGGCCGATGCCGTATTTCGGCGTGCGGATGAAGGCGGTTTCGTGATTCAACAATGCTTCAAGGACCGCCTTGGCATTGCTGATAGACATGCCGATTCCGAGCGCAAGGAGCAATGGCAGATAGGGAATCTCCTTCCACCATGAGCCAGGACGCAGCGCCTTTTGGGCAACCATGTAGAAGACGATCACCGAAACCGAGGAGAAGAAGAAGATCGGGACGTTGACGATGTAGTAAGAGAACTGTCCAAAATTCGGCTGCCATTTTTGGTTTGGATAAATTAGGAAGCAAAGAACGATGAGCAGCAAGTAGGCGAAGTTCGAAGTGAGATGCGCCGTCGCTTCCATTTTAATAAAGAGCGGCACGTCGCTCTTCCAAATGGCGGGAAGAACCTTTTTGCAAACTTGGATGGAGCCTTTGGTCCAGCGGTGCTGCTGGCTCTTGAAGCCGTCCATGTCCACGGGCAACTCGGCAGGAGTTTCCACGTCGTTGAGGAAAATGAAGCGCCAGCCCTTGAGCTGGGCGCGGTAGCTGAGGTCCATGTCCTCGGTAAGCGTGTCGTGCTCCCACCCACCGGCGTCGGCGATGCAGGATTTCCGCCAGATGCCGCCGGTGCCGTTGAAAGTGAAGAACCGCCCGGAGCGGTTGCGGGCGGTTTGCTCCAGCTCGAGGTGGCCGTCTAGGAACATCGCTTGGATGCGGGTCAGCACGTTGTAAGTGCGGTTAAGGTGACCCCAACGCGTTTGGATCATCCCGATCTTGTCGTCGGAAAAATAATGGATCGTCTTTTGGAGGAGGTCGGGGTTTGGGACGAAATCCGCATCCAGGATCAGGAGATACTCCCCTTTCGCGAAGCGGATGCCGTTTTCGAGAGCGCCTGCCTTATAACCGGTTCGATCCGTGCGGTGAATGTGCTCGGCATCGAATCCGCGGGCTTGCAAACTAGCGATCCCAGCCCGGCAAATTTCGACGGTTTCGTCCGTCGAGTCGTCCAAAAGCTGGATTTGCAGTTTGTCCTGCGGATAATCCAGCGCAGACACTGCGGCTAACAGCCGGTCCACCACATGCATCTCGTTAAAAACCGGAAGCTGGACAGTCACCAGCGGCAGATCCACGAACAGTTCCTTCGGCTTCGGATGCTTGCGCGAGTGCTTCAGGTAAAGAAAAACGATCGTCAAGCGGTGGGACCCATAGCCCGCAAGGCCGATGAGAACGATCAGATACGAGGCATACCAAAGAGGCGAGGTCCAGTCCATAGAGTAGGAGAAATCGGAGTTCAGACGAGTGAACCGAGCCCTCAGAGGTCAAAAGAAAGGGATAGGGCGCGGCTGCCGACAAATGATTCACGATCAAGTGCCAGACGCCGGAGGCCAGCAGGCCGCGAGCCAGCCGTCAAGCGTCAAGTCGGGATCGAGTGGCGCTGCGCTGGGGCGTTGACCCCGGCGATTGGCGGAATTGGCTGAGGAAGGCGGTGGCGAACTTGGGGGAGTTGCAGGAGTGGTGCGTTTCCGAAGTGGTCAGGGAGCGAGCGGAATTTGATGGAATTTTGGGAGGCTTGGGGGAATTTGGATTGAAGAGTTAGGCATCGCGAATCTGGCGAATTTAGCGACTCTTTGGTCATTGAGTTCCGTCACAAGCTTTCCCATCGTCCGCCCCATGAATGATGATCTTCTCCCGGACTTACTCGCTGCCATTGCGCAACAGCTCACCTCGCCGCAGACGCCCTATGTCGCCAAGAATCTAACGCGTTTGCTCCAGCTCGGGATCGAGGAAACCGACGCGAAGACCCAGCTCGCGCTGTGCCTCGGCGAGGAGATGGACAAAATCCTCAGAACCCGCAAACCGTTTGACGAGAATGCTTACCGCGCGAGTCTGGAAGCCTTGCCCATGGCCGAGGAGACCACCGAACCGTAAAAACCGGGCAATACGCTGGCGACGATGGCTAGAATTGAGAGAGGAAAGGCCGGAGTGCGGCTAGCTCTGCGCGCGCCCGTGGTAGATCCGGCTCTGCACTCCCGTTACGTTAGAGCGGCTTCCATTCGCGGGTGACGGAAGCTTTGACGGAGCCCTGGCTGCGGGTCACGGCATTGCCTTGGGCACCGGTGCGGGTGGACTGGATCGTGTCTAACTCCTCCTTGATGACGAGCGGATAGATCAGCGAGAGCCACAGCTTGCCGGAGCGGATTGCGACTTCCTCGTCCGTTAGAACCCCCTCGAAATCGGGGGCTTGTTTGCGCTCGTAGTTTCCGGTGACCTCGAACAGGCCGCAGGGGTGACCCTTGACGGCTTCGAAGGATTTGAGCGTCAGCGTCAG
>JAYVEJ010000528.1:0-10259 GCA_043748885.1 Luteolibacter sp.
GGGACTCAGTCCCATGGCGATCCGCTGGCGGTTGAGCTCGGAGCGGCGAGCATCCACGTCGGATCGGAGGGTCGCGAGGCGACCGTCATCGGGGACCGAGCTGGTCTTGGCGCTCTTGAGAGCCATCACAATCAACCCGCCTAACAGCATAATGATCACGAACGCCAGTGCGACGGCTGGCGGGAAATTGGGTTTAGAAACCGAGACTTCGCCTGAGCTTCCTCGTTCCCCTGCCCCGCTTCTTGACGATCTTCCCGTGGCGATTTCGCATCCGACATGGCGGGAGGTTGCCCACCCCGCGCTGCCGCTGTCAACCCGCTGCTTGGGTCAGCTAGAGAGCAGGCGGAGGAAATCCACGGGCCGGTCGAACAGGTATTCCGGCTTCGCGGCAGCCAGCGATTCACGGGAATTAAACCCCCAAGTGACGGCGGCAATCGGGATGCCAGCTTTTTGCGAAGCCTTCACGTCGCGCAGCTCATCGCCGATGTAAAGCAGCTCACCGGGGCGCAGGGAAAACGTCTTGAGGATAGCCTTGAGATGCTTGGCCTTGCCGGTGAGCTTGGAGGTGGAGGAAATGAAATCGAACTGGTCGCGCAGGCCGTGAGTGCGCAGGAAGAGCTCGACGTTGGCGGTGGAGTTAGAAGTTAGAATCCCGAAGCTGCGGACGTGGCGGCGGAGTTCGACTAACATTTCACTCATCCCTTCGATCATCTTGAGCCGGGTGATATTTCCGCGCATCATCCCCGTGCCGCGGGCAATCAGCGCGGGGACGCGGCGCTTCGGGATCTTGAGGTGATCCAGCAAGGCACTGAGCGACAAGTGGCGCAGGTGTGCGAGTTCATCCTCGGCGACTTCGCGGATGCCATACTCGGGAGCGAGCCGATTGAAGATGAGGCGCGTCTCGCCAAGGGTGTCGGCGATGGTGCCGTCGAAGTCAAAAACCAAGGTTTTATAGGTCATCGGAGAGGCAATCTGTAATGATCCGTGCCTTGTTAGACCAGCGGCAAATTCGGATGAATGTCGCCATCCAAGGGTGAGCATTCGCCGCCGAGGTGGCGGAGCAGAGCCGCGAAGGCGATCATTGCAGCGTTGTCTGTGCAGAACTCCGGTGCGGCCACGGAGATTTCCAAACCCTCGCGCTCACCTGCTTCTTGAAACGCCGTGCGCAAAGCTTGGTTGAGGCTGACGCCACCTGATAGGGCAAGCTGGCGGCGTCCCGTTAGTTGCGCGGCGCGCAGGGTTTTCTTAACCAGAATTTCGATCACCGCTTGTTGGAACGAGGCTGCAAGATCGGCCACCGGGAGCACGCCGGTCTCCTTCTGGAGCGTGTAGAGCACAGCGGTTTTGATGCCCGAGAATGAGAAGTCCAGATGCGGCTCGTGCAACATTGAGCGGGGAAAATCGTAGGCTTGCGGGTCGCCACTCCGCGCGGCGATTTCAATCTCGGGTCCGCCCGGATACGGCAGTCCTAACATTTTGCCGACCTTGTCGTAGGCCTCGCCCGCCGCATCGTCGCGAGTCCCGCCGAGTTTTTGATAGTGGCCGGGGGCTTCGACATCGAGCAGCAAGGTGTGGCCACCAGAGACGATCAACGCGACGTGCGGCGGGACGGCAGTTTGATCGAGAAATGGCGAGAGCAGATGACCTTCGAGGTGATTGATTCCGAGAAATGGCCGCCGCGCCGCACAGGCCATGGCCTTCGCAGCCGTGCTGCCGACTAACAACGACGACGCCAGCCCTGGCCCCGTGGTGGCGGCGAAGGCATCGATATCGCCCATTCTCACACCCGCGTCGGTTAGCGCCTTTTCCACCAAGCCGCGCAAATGCAGCGAGTGATTGCGCGAGGCAAGCTCAGGCACCACGCCACCGTGCTCGCGGTGCAGCGCGATCTGTGAGGAAATTTCCGAAGCCAGCACCACCGTCCGTTGGCCGACCGATCCTCGGATGATCGCCACCGCAGTTTCATCGCAGGAAGATTCGATCGCGAGGAGGATAGCCACGCGCGGGTTCTTAGCGGAAGCCCTCGCGAAAGCCCGCGAAAAAAGCACAGTTGTGGTGATATTTTCCCAGATGCAAGGATGCGGCTGGGCTTCATGCCCCCCACGACTCCGCCCTTTCAGGAAATACCACCCTGCGGCGGCGAGGAGGGAAAGCGCCTCAATGAGTCCAGCGATGGATGAGGACTTGGAAAAATTAAGAGCCTCGGACACGAAATCAGAAACTGAGGACCATTTCTGATGTCGTGCCAGTCGCTCCGCATCCCGCTTGAGGTCACGCTCGCTACGCTGAAGCTGAGGCTTTTCCTCGGGTGCGGGGCCATTTAAATCGTATTCAGTGGGATCTCCCTCGAAGCGGAAGGTGCGTTTTCCGGCTTTGATCTGCTCGAACCAATGCTGCCACGCTTTGAGGTGTGGCATGATGACTCCCGGATGGGTCGGATCTTCAGTCCGGGCGATCGGCTTTTTCAGGCTGGGGAGATATCTTAGAGTCTCAAGGCGATAGGTTTCCTCGTTCCTGAAGGTGCTTGACTTGATTCCGTGGCTTGCGGGTCCGCCCTCATCGCCCTTAGCCACACCCATTGCAGCTCTCCTCTCCGCCTGGGCTTTGTTGTTACGGTCGCCGTAGTAGCTCGCGTGACCGGGAATGGCGAGGAGGGTGGCTTGATGAACTGCCCACTTTTCACCAATTTGAAAAACGGCGGGCAGGGTCATTTTTGCGAGGCTCCTTGCCAAAAGTGGAATCGATTCCTGCGGGGGTAGTAGATTCGCTTTCGCAATTTCCTGACGCCATAAGATCAAACTCTCCTGTTGGTTTGCTATTTCAGCCCAATTTTCCCCAAGAAATTTCAGCTTGCTTGATAATCAAGCATCACGTTTTAATCGCCGTATTGCGACTTGCAAACTCGCAACCCCGCAAACTAACACTCCACCCCACAACTCCATGAAACCGAGTTTCCGAAACCTGATCAAATCCACGTTACCCGTTTTGATTATCGTTCCTGCCATGATGCAGCACGTTCAAGCCCAGCCCACCAATAACATCACTCCAGATGCCGCTGGCAACATCCTGGTGGCTGGCACCTTCGATGAAACTAACGGCACCGGCTGGTCCATCCTCGCCAGCGGCGGCACCACCTCGCCCTTCTCAGTGACCATCCACAAAGACGCAATCCTCACCGGCAACGGCTCGTTCGCGAACGGCGTCACCGTTTCCGCAGCGGCCTACACGGTCACCAACTCCGGCACTCTCAACGTGGGCGGCTACGGCATCCTCTCGAACCTCGGCGGCACCGTCGTCGTCAACACAACCGACGGCCTGATCCAAGGCGGATACGACGGCATCTACTTCGACTCACGCAGCATCGGCTCCTTCAGCTCCGTCGTCAGTGGCGTCTCCGGTAGCAGCGGCACCGTCAACAACGACGGCTCCATCATCGGCAATAACAATGGCATCTACGCGGGCACCGGACTCACGGTGGAAAACGGCGTAAACGGCGAGATCACTGGCTCCTACGGCAATGGCATCTATTCCTACGACGACCTATCCCTCACCAATCTCGGCACCATCACCGGCGGCGACGGGAGCCAACCCGACGCTCGCGCAAGCGCCAGTGTTAGCACGTCGCGCGGCGGCTCCGGCATCTATGCGAACAACAATGCCATCATCGACAACTCCGGCAGCATCACCGGCACCTCCGGCATCATTACATCTAACAATCTTAAGCTCACCAACTCCGGCGCGATCAGCGGCTCCGGCGGTCAGAGCAACATGAACAAAGTTTCCTATTACTACGCAAATGGTGACGGAATCTCCACAGGCAATCTAGCGGAAATCTCCAACACCCGCACCGGTAGCATCATCGGCACTTACCATGGCATCCGTGCCGGTAGCGACCTCAAGCTCACCAACCTGGGCACCATCACCGGCGGCACCGAATACCAATCTCAGCCCACCATCGCGCTGCTCAACGAGATCCCCACCGAGTCTCAATACGTCGGCTCCGGTGTCGTCGCCGGGCCGCGCGCGGAAATCGACAACAGCGGCTCGATCCACGGCTACGTCCACGGCATCGACATCCTTGACTCAGAATACATCGAAGAAGACTTCGTCTCGTCCCGCGCTGCCAGCGTGCTATCGGGCCTCATTGAACCCACCACCTCCCGGATCACGAACAACGGCTCTATCAGTGCTCTCAGTGGCAATGGCATCGACGGCTCCAACCAAATCGAAATCGTTTCCAACAAAGGAACAATCACCGGAGAAACCTCCGCCATCGACCTCCGCGGCGGGGACGACACGCTCAACCTCAACTACGGCTCCACCGTCACCGGCGACATCATCGGCGGCACTGGCAGCGACCAACTCAACTTCGGCTCCGGCTCGGAAACCGTTTCCGAAATTAAGAACATCGTGCGCGGCAACGTGTATGGCTTTGAAACCACCACCAAATCCGGCAAAGGCTTCGCTTTCATCGGCGGACCAGGAGATTCCTTCAACGTCTTCACCGACCAAATCCTCATCAGCGGCGGAGGTCTCATCATCAATGGCAACCTCGCCTCACTTAGCGAAGGCAAAACCCAAGTCACGCTCTCAAACGGCAGCACCCTCGACGGCACCGGAAACTGGAATGCCGACCTCCTCGTCACCGCCGGTGGCCTCAGCGCCGGCGGCACTAACAGCCAGTTAGCCAGCTTTGGAGAAACCGTCAGCCCCCGCTCGGCTGCCGCCACCTCCGTTGCAGAGCCGCCCGTCAGCATGAACCCTGTCGGCACGCTCACTCTCACGGGTGACGTGAGTTTCTCCACTCAAGTGCTCGCCAAGCAAGCCACCGCCACAGACAACCACATCCGCGTGGACATCATCCCGCAGACCACAATCATCAACGGCGTCAACAGCGACCTCATCGTTCAAAACGGCAGCGGAAACACCTTCGACCTCACCGGTGTCAACCTCCGCCTCGCCCCGACTGATATCAACAAAACGCTCTCCGACGGCACCTACACCATCGTCGATAGCGACAGCCCACTGATCGGCACCAAGCAGTTAGGAACGCTCGGCGTGCAGTTCAACAACAACGCGCCAGACACCGGGAAATTCGTCGCCAACCAAGGCGGCTCAAACAACCTAAATACCGTCCTCACCCAGTATTTCACCACCACCCACGTCACCGATCCCGCAGAGGTCGCGCCAGAGGTCATCACCACCCTCGCCGCACCCACCACCAGCGTGAAAAACGGCAGCAACCTAGAAATCTCCATCGACCACGACTTCGCCGGTCTGCCCGGTCTCAGTAAAAATCAAGCCGCCCTCGCCGCCGCGATCAACGGCTTCGTCGGTAGCAACAACCCGCTGATTCAGGACTTCATCGCCGCGCTCGACTACTCGGACCTCGCCGCCGTGCAGAACACCCTCGCCGCGCTTGATCCCGGAAATGCCATGGGCCTCACCTCCGCCGTGGTGAATAGCAACTACCGCCTCCATCGCCTCGCCCAGGAACACCTCGCTGCCATCCGTGGCACCAGCCAGTCCAGCTCCTCCACCGGAGCCTCCAGCAAGGATGCCAAAGGCGTCATCACCCCC
The DNA here is from genome assembly GCA_043748885.1 of Luteolibacter sp. Taxonomy (GTDB): domain Bacteria; phylum Verrucomicrobiota; class Verrucomicrobiia; order Verrucomicrobiales; family Akkermansiaceae; genus Luteolibacter. The sequence continues at coordinate 5,581 of JAYVEJ010000528.1, forward strand.
GGTCAGTCCACCACCAGCTATGGCAAACGCGGCAACGTCTGGGGCTCCGCCTCCTACGATGGCCAAGACTTCCAAGCCACCAGCAGCGCCGACTTCGACGGCAATGCCGGTGCCTTCACCGTCGGTGTCGATTGGCTCCTCGCCCCGCAACTCGTCGTCGGTCTCATGGCCGACGGCTCCAGCGGCAGCTACGACAGCAGCAGCCAAAACAGCTCAGACATCGACAGCTTCCGCGGTGCCGCCTACGCCACCTGGGGTTCCGCCACCGGCTTCTACTCGGATGCACTCGTCGGCTACGGCACCCATGACCTCAGCTCCAAGCTCGGCGGCAGCGGCGTGTTAGGCAGCTCGATTGCTAACGATACCGACGCCACCAGCGTCCAAGCCATGTGGACCCTCGGCTACACCATGGTCCAAGGAAATGTGAAACACGGCCCTTTCGCCGGACTTGAGTACCAGAACGTCGATGTCGATGGTTACCGCCAATCCGGCCCACTGCCGATCTCGGCCAAGGGCTTCGAAGTGGACTCGCTGCGCGCCCTCATCGGCTACCGCGCGACTGCCACTTTCGGTCAGTTCCGCCCCTACGGCTCGGTGGCCTACGCCCACGAGTTTGAGGACGGCAGCGTCAGTCAGTCCGCCAGCTTCGGAGGCACCCCCTTCAAGGTCCAAGGCGCGGCGCAAAGCTCGGCCTTCCTCATCAGCCTCGGCACCGGCTACGCTCTAACCGAGAGCCTCAGCCTGGACCTCGGCTACCGCGGAGAGATCGCCACCGATGACGGCATCACCAGCAACGGCGGCTCACTCGGTGTGAACTACTCGTTCTAACCCACCCGCATCCCGACCCATAACCCACCGCCGCTCCGCAAGGGGCGGCGGTTTTTTTATTTCGCCAACGCCGCATCCAGAATTGCCCGGTGGACATCTTCCGCCGAGGTCACGGGAAATGCCGAACCAAGCAGAACCGGGCACTCATCATCTGCAACTCGATCTCTGCCGTGCGAGCCTTTAACCAGCGCAGCATCCAGCGGAATCACATCGAGCAGACCACGGACTCCCAGCTTTTTCTTGAGTAGAAATTTCGCGATCTTTAACTTGGGAAATGCAATCGCTGGATCAATAAACAACTCACACGGATCATAGCCCGGCTTGCGGTGGATATCGATAGTCCGTGCATAGTCGGGGGCGAGTGCATCGTCCTCCCAGAAATAGTAAGTGAACCAGGCATCCGCCGCAGCGATGGCAATAAAGTCCCCTGCCCGCTCAGTCGCCACGCCTTGCTGCCAGATCTCTGCGGACGTGCGCACTTCCTCGATCCCCGGCGTGCTAACTAATAAAGCACGCACTTCCTCGCGGATCGCCGGATCGTTGATATAGACATGCGCTACTTGGTGATCGGCTATAGCAAATGCACAGGATGCACCGCAGTCGAGTGTTTCGAGACCGAGTTCATCTTTGATCTGGAGCCAGCCCTTTTCACGAAACAAACGATTGAGATGGATCGTCCGACTAACAGGTGAAATACCATATTCAGAAAGCACCAACACCCGGATGCCACGCGACTCGTAATAGTTGATCAAATCCGTGGCTAGCGTGTCGATCTTGCGGAGTTCTTGCGGGATGTTAGCTGCTAGCGGGCCGTCCTTCTGGAGCGGATAGTCGAGATGCGGGAGATAGACCAAACTAAGTGTTGGAGAGTGTTTCTCCTCCACCCATTTCGCCGAAGCGGCGATCCATTCTGACGAAGCAATCCCGGCCGCTGGTCCCCAAAACGCTTGGAAGGGAAACGGTCCAAGGTTCTTCTTCAACTCATCGCGCATTGCCATCGGCTGGGTGTGGACGTCGAACACCTTGCGCCCGTCCGCCGGATAGAGCGGCCGCGGCGTGATCGAAAAATCTGCGGTGGAATGCATGTTATACCACCAAAACAACTTGGCGCAGGTGAAGCCGGGGATTTCGCGCCGCAGCTTGTCCCATAACTTCTCGCCTCTAACGATGTGATTGCTCTGCTTCCAAAACCGCACCTCGGCGTTTTCCCGGTCATACCAACCGTTCGCCACAATGCCATGCTCGCCCGGCGAAGTTCCGGTGACGATGGACGACTGCGCCGTGCAAGTGACGGCGGGAAACGCGGGCTTGTAAGATTGCAGTCCGTGCTCCGCCGCGAACTGAGTCAGCCCCGGCATGTGTTCTCCTAACAAGGAACGGGACAGTCCGACGAGGTTGATGACGGCGAGGCGCATGAGAGATGATGTTATGCCAGTGACTCCAAGGGAAGCACTTGGATGGAGTCGCCAAGCGGGTATGCTTTCCTACCAGGGTAAATGACAAGCAGTTCGTCCAGTTTCAAATCATCCATCGCGATTTTCATGGAAGTCGTGAGCTTGGGAGCATCCCGCCGCTTGCATTCGATACCGATTCTTTTCCCGTCTTTAAATATCATAAGGTCGAGTTCGGCACCGTTGTGGGTTGCCCAAAAATATTCTTGGTCCGGCTGATAGTGGCGGAGTGCTTCTTCGATCGCGTAGCCTTCCCAAGAAGCGCCGATTTTCGGGTGAGTGAGCAAATCGCCTTCCGATTTAATGTGAGCGAGCGTGTGGAACAAACCGGAATCGCGGAAGTAGATCTTGGGGGCTTTGACTTGGCGCTTGCCGAGATTTTCATGCCACGGCTGGAGCTGGCGGATCATGAACGTGTGAGTGAGAAGGTCCAAATAGCGCCGGGTGGTCGTGGCGGAGACACCCATGGCACCGGCGACTTCTGACGCATTCCATGTTTGCCCGTGGTAGTGCGCGAGCATCGACCAGAAGCGCATCATGGCGACCGGGGAAATTCCCATTCCTGACGCCGGGAGGTCACGTTCCAGAAAAGTGCTGATAAACCGGCTCCGCCAAACGGCGCTGTCCTCGTCGCGATCCGCAAGAAACGACAGGGGAAATCCCCCGCGCAACCAATGCCTCGGCATCGCGGCAGCACCGACTTCGGATAGATTGAATCCGCTCAACTCCAAGGTCTCGATCCGACCAGCCAAGGACTCCGACGACTGGCGAAGCAACTCCGGGGCCGCGCTGCCAAGCACGAGAAATTTCGCCGGGTTCGGTTGGCGGTCGGCCAATACCCGCAAGAGCGGAAATAACTCGGGTTTCCGCTGGATTTCATCAATGACCACCAAGCCGCTTAAATTTTCTAACGCCAGCTTGGGCTGCTCCAGCCGTGCGAGGCTTTCGGGATCCTCGAGATCGAAATAGTTGAGCGAATCCGGTTGGAGAAATTCCCGCGCCAGCGTGGTTTTCCCACACTGCCGGGGACCGAGCAAGGCCGTCACCCGACTCCGACGCAAGGCCGTCTCGATTTGGGCTTTTGCTCCGTCGCGGTGAATCACTGCGGATTTTTACCATGAAAATTGAACACTTAAAGTAGAATTTTCATGGTAATTTACTTAAGGAGGGAGGTGCAAACGTGATAGCCGTCATGAGAGCACAAGGGCCTAGGAAAGGCGGTTGGCTGCTTTTTCAAAAGTCACCAGTTTCAGGCCGCTGGCAGCGTATTCCGTATGGATGAGGCGGTCGAGGAAACTGGGCTTGGCAGTTGCGAGACCATCAATGGCGAGCAAATCCAAAAGCGCCTGTTGAACAACGAAAGTGGGTTTGGACAGAAGAGTTAGCAGACCGGCGAGAACATCGGCCTTCGCCATCCGATAATGGTGCTGGCAGGCGAAATAGGCTTCGGACACCACCAGGTTCGAAACGAAAACCACGGACCCCGACTCTTCGACCTCGGCGAGATACTCACGGGCGACTTCAGCGAGTGGAGCGGGTTGGCCGGTGAGCAGCCGCATGAGGACGGAAGTGTCCAATCCGGCACGAATTTTAGGTTGGCTCATTCCAATGTTTCACGATGTTTTCCCGCATGGCTTCCATCGAGTGATCGCTCACATTTTCCGAAACCAAGTGAGCCAGTGGAGCCTTAAAATTTCGGCAATCCACCGACAGGGAGGGCGTGACCGTGCGTTTTCGGTCACACAACCATTGCTCGAAAAGGCTGATTGTCACATCGCGCAGCGTCCGCCCCTCACGAGCCGTTTCCGCTTTCACCTCGCGGTAGAGTTCATCCGGGATCTGAAATGTCGCCTTCATGGATACAGCTTCAGACATCCTGACCTACCCCCCGATCCCTGCGGATTTGCAGACAGGCGCGAGGAAACCAAATGATCCCAAACTGGTAATTCCTGCAATCGTCTTCATGCTAGCGCCATGCCGCAGATTCAGCTTCCCATCTTTCCGTTCAGCAGCACCGCCATCACTTCCGAACTCGCCTTCGAGCAGCGCGACGGACAGGTCTATTACTTCAACGGCCACCTTCCCGTTTTCACCCATCCGGTCGATGACATCGCATCGTTCCGGTTTTTCACTAGCCAACTCATTGCCAACGGCAGTGCCTCGCAAAGCCAGATTTCCAAGGCCTTTGGCGTGCCGCTCATCACGGTGAAACAGGGCGTGCAAAAAACTTCGCGTCGAAGGTGCCCGCGCGTTCTTCCGCCCGTCCCCGCCGCGTCAGGGACACAAGCTCACTCCCGAACTCCTCCTCCAAGCCCAAGCCCTGCTCGATGAAGCCATGGAAGTGCCCGCCATCGCAGAGCGCCTCGGCATTCTTCCCAACACCCTGCACAAAGCCATCAG
>JAYVEJ010000529.1:0-3971 GCA_043748885.1 Luteolibacter sp.
TTTGATCCCGGCGATGATGAGAACTCCCGCTACGACGCACGAAAAGTCGAACTGGAAACTCATGAGTTAGATCGCTACATGGCGGAGGCCGAGGACGCCCGCAAGCAGTGGGAAGATCGGCTTCAGCATCAAGTGCTCGATGTGTTAAAAGAAAAGTTAGACGAAGCCGAGCGGACGAAACGCGAACTCAACCGGGCGATGGATCACGACATCGGCGGCTGGCGCTATCAGCTCTCGATGAAGGCGGACCGCAGCCACAGCGCGATCTGGGCGCTGGTGGAAAAGGGTCTTAACCCCGGCCTCGAACTTTTCGCCAGCGGCGCGAAGGAGGAAATCGAGAAGGCGAAAGCCGCGTTGATGGCCGCGATCGAAAACTCCGAAGACCCGCGCCAGCAACGGGCGCTCGATTACCGTTATTATCATCACTGGGACATCCAAGCCACGCCGACCGGCAAGGGCGAGGGCGCGGCGATTTCGCTCAACCGCAACGCGAAGAAGCAAAGCGGCGGCGAGAATCAGGCGCCGTTTTTCGTCGCGATGCTGGCTGCTTTTCAACGCGTTTACGACTTGGGTCCGCGCGAGTCGCGGAAGAACCTCGGCATCGTCATCATGGACGAAGCGTTCTCGAAACTCTCCGGCGACCGCATCGACTCGTGTCTCGATCTTGCTAGAAATTTCGGCCTCCAGCTCATCATGGCATTCCCGGAAGACCGCCTGCCGACGATGATCCAGCACGCGGAAACAGTGGTCCAATGCCGTGTCGAGCGCACCTACGACGAGAAGAGCGGCCAGATCACCAACATCGAAAACTGGGTGGTGAAGGTGGACCGGGATAAGTTAGTGGAAGCGTTGTCATGACATGATGGAGCGCTGGCTTTAGCCGGCCTGAATCCCGATGATCTCGCCGGCTAAAGCCAGCGCTCCGTTACAACAATCAAAGGACTTATGAACTGGCTCGCTGAGTTTCACCGCCAATGGCACGCCGCCCGCAGCAAGCGGGTGGCGGGAGCGAGCCGGGCGTTTTCGCGGAATTGGGTGGAGTTGCTAGAAGCGGCCGGAATCACCAGCGCGGAAGATCAGGCGACCGCAGCGCGAGAAGCGGAGGCCTGCGAACCGCTCGTATTGAAACGCCACCGTTATCGGAAATATCTAATCGAGCGCATCACGCTGCCGCTTGCTTCGGAGCCTTGGTTGCTCGAGCGCTTCGGCGGGACGGCGGGTAGAGTTTTGCTAGAAATGTCGCTGGAAATCATCGCGGAGTTTTCGCGCTGCGGGCACTCATGCTTTGCTAACGAGTGGGCGAATCTATGCAACAATCTGCGGGCGGCTTTTGTGGAAGGTCGTTCACTTCGTCCGTTCAACTGGCATCATCCCGAAACCTTGCGGCAATTGCTAGATGGGATAAAGAAACTCAGTGAACGTGAATGGCCACCCGGCACTTTGATTCGGGCTGCGAGTGTGGACATCGGGCTGGAATCGAAACAGCTAGAACGTCATCAACGGACATTCGAATCCGGCCTGACTCGCTTGTTCAGCACGGAAGTATCTTTTAAATCGTTAGGGCTTGTCGCCGGAGACTCGCATGTCGAGTTGCACGGCCCGGTTTGTTTGCATTTCCCAGATGGTAGTATGCATGACTTCGACGGACTCACCAACGTACTCATTTCCGCTGCGGATCTGGCGCGGTGCAGTTCCATTTCCACCAGTGCCAAACGACTGCTCAGCATTGAGAACCGCAAGACCACTTTCCGCCAATACGCGGCGGCGAATCACGAGCGCGGCACACTCATCGCAGCCACATCGTTTCCCACCCCAGCATTCCGCGAACTGTTGGAAAAGCTACCCTCCGCTTTACCTCACTCTCATTTTGGCGACACCGATCCGGCGGGTTGGCATATCTTACTAAAACTCCGCGAGGCGACGACAAGGCCAGTAGAAGCCTATCAGATGAAATGGCGGCCGTCGTCGCGGCAAAGTCCGCTCACGCCATTTGACTGCAAGTTGCTAGATAGACTTTTGGCGGCACCACTTCTATCCGATGTCAGGGAGGAGATCCGCCTCGTCGGGGAGCGTGGCGATCGCGGCAATTTCGAGCAGGAAACGTTGGGGCCACCCGCCTCGGGCGGATGGCCGTTTGGTCGGTGATCACTCAGCCGCTTCGTCCGCGCCGGATTCGCCTTCGGCTTCTTCGCTGGATGTGTCATCGCTCGTGGAATCCTCGCCATCGGGAATGACGATTGAGATGTCCTGGAGTTTTTCGTTACCTTTGAGCGTGAGGAGTTTCACGCCTTGGGCGACACGACCAGTCTCCCGGATTTCGCTCACGCGGATGCGGATGCTCTGGCCGGTGGAGGTCATGAGCATGAGTTCGTCTTCTTCGGTGACAGAAACGGCGTTGACTACCTTGCCGGTCTTGTCGGTTACGTTGAGCGTCTTCACGCCGCGACCGCCGCGGCGGAGGGCACGGTAGCTGGAGAAGGCGGTGCGCTTACCAAGTCCATTTTCTGATGCCACAAGCAGCATGGAGCCTTCCGAAACAATTGCCATGCCGACAACGACATCGTCTTTCCGCAGGCGGATCCCCGTGACTCCGGCGGTCGCGCGTCCCTGCGGGCGAATCTGGGGTTTGCCTTGGTCTTCTGCGGCATCTTTCTCCGTCTCAGTTTCTTCGCCTTCTTCGGGTTCTCCCTGCGGTCTTTTGTAAACACCTTCGGTGAATTTGATGCCCATGCCATCCCGCGTGACGAGGATGATTTCATTATCGCCGCTGGTTAGACTCACACCAATGAGTTCGTTTCCTTCCTCAAGATTGATGGCATTCAGCCCGGCTTGGCGATAGTTTCTAAAGTCGTTGAGGGCCGTCTTCTTGACCTTGCCGCTGCGGGTGGCAAAGAACACAAAACCCGCATCTTCGCGGAAGGTGATGTCGGTGCCATCGTCGTCCACCTTGCGTTCCAAGCGGAGAAGTGCGGCAATTTTTTCCTCGGGCTGGAGGTTGAGGACGTTTTGGATGCTGCGGCCGGTCGCGGTGCGCGAGCCTTCCGGGAGTTGATAGACCCGCTCGACATACATGCGTCCGGTGTTGGTGAAAAACAGCAGATAGTCGTGCGCTTGGACACTGAAGAGATGCTCGATGAAATCTGCGGCTTCGTCCTTTTTCGTGCCTCGGGTTTCCATGCCTTTGAGGCCTTTGCCACCACGGCCTTGGACGCGGAACTCGCTGGAGAGGGTGCGCTTGATATACCCGCGATGCGAGAGCGTGACGATCATCGCGTCGTTGGCGATGAGGTCTTCCATCGCAACTTCACCAACTTCAGCGACGATGGTGCATTTCCGGGGTGAGGCGAACTTGTCTTTGATGAGGCGGAGCTCGTCCTTGATGATGATGAGCACCCGCTCCTCGCGGGCGAGGATGTCCAGCAGGTCGAGGATGTCGGCGAGGACGGCGTCATATTCCCCTTTCACCTTATCTCGCTCCATGCCAGTTAGCTGGTAGAGGCGGAGTTCGAGGATGGCGTTTACCTGGCGCTCGCTGAAGGTATAGGTATCACCAGAAATGGATGCCTGAGAGCGGATGAGGATGCCCAATCCTTCTGCAGTGGCTACTGGAAAACTGTAGGCGGCGAGCCGTTCGCGAGCTTCGTCGCGGTTCTTCGAGTTGCGGATAATCTTAATGAACTCGTCGAGATGACCGAGGGCTAACAGGAAGGCTTCGAGGAGTTCTGCACGTTCCTCGGCTTTTCCTAGCAGATAGCGAGTCCGCCGAATGACGACCTCGCGGCGATGCTCGATGTAGGCGTCGATGGCTTCCTTGAGTGAAAGTTGTTTCGGGCGGTTTTTGTGAATCGCCAGCATGTTCACGGAGAACGAGGTCTCCATGGAAGTGAGCTTGAAGAGCTGCGCCATGACCACCTGCGGGCGGGCGTCGCGCTTGAGTTCGATCTCGATGCAGGTGTCTTCGGCGGATAGAT
>JAYVEJ010000530.1:0-3914 GCA_043748885.1 Luteolibacter sp.
CAAGCGCTGGCGGTTTTCCAAGGCAAGGATTTCGTGAGTCCCGAGCTGATCCAGGCGGTGGCTGCGGATGTGATCGCCCACCGGATGGTGCTCGCGCCGGAAGCGAAATATTCGGGCGCCAGCGCCCGCCAGATCGTCGCCGACCTCATGGAACAAACCCCCGTGCCGGTCTAAAATCCCGCGCCGATGAAACCGCATTCCCCACCTCCGGTCAGCGGGCGTCGCCGGAGACCCGTGGATGCTTGGCTGCACCGCATGTATTTCCGTGGGTCGGGGTTCCGTTTCTTCATCGGTCGTCGCTGCCGACCGGCCACCTTGGCTTCGGCAATCGTGTTAGGTCTTTCCGCTTGCCTCGGGGTGGCTCACGACAGCACCCCAGTCTATCAGCTATTTTCACTCAGCTTGGGAATGGTGGTGATCGGGCTGCCGTGGGCGATGTGCCGCCGCGCAGCGGTGGAGGCGAAGCGCGAACTACCACGCTTCGGCACGGCGGGCGAGCCGCTGCGCTACAGCGTGCGGGTTTGGCATCATGGCAAACGGCGACTCAGCCGCGCATGGCTAGCCGATTCCCCACCCGATCCACGGCCGAGCCTCGCGGATTTTTCCCTCCTCCGGGAGCCCGGCGAAGAAAAGCGCAATGGCTTCGACCGGCGGCTGGCCTATTTCCGCTGGCATTGGCTGATGCGCGGAAACCGGCTCTTCTCCGGCGGTTACTCGCGCGACGATCTGGATCTCAAACGCGGCCAGCATGCAAAAATCGCCATCGAACTCACCCCCCTGCGGCGCGGAGTGATCCGCTTCGACGACCTACGCGTGTTGCTCCCCGATCCCTTCGGGCTGTTTCAACGCTGCCGAAAAGTCAAAGCTCCCGCCGCCACACTGATCGTCTTGCCCCGGCGGTTTCCGCTGCCACCCATCGAGCTACCGGGCGGTGCGGCATTCAAGATTTCCGGCGAGTCTAACACTAACTCGATCGGCACTTCCGGCGAGTTCGTCGGCCTGCGCGATTATCGTCCGGGCGACCCACTGCGGCAGATTCATTGGAAAAGCTGGGCCCGCACCGGTCGCCCGATCGTGAAGGAGTTAGAAGACACTTATTACCCGCGCTACGGGCTGGTGGTGGACACGCTGTCGTGCGAGCGGACCGACCATCAGTTCGAAGAAGTGATCTCAGTGGCCGCTTCGTTTGCGGCCTCGATTGATACCCGCCAATCGCTGCTAGACCTGATGTTTATCAAAAACGAAGCCCACTTGGTGACCGCCGGGCGCGGCTTGGAGCGAGCGGAAAAACTGCTCGAAGTCCTCGCCGGAGTGATGCCCGAGCGGACGGAAAATTTCAAGGAACTTGCCCAGTTAGTGCTGCGCCATCGCGACGATTTAACATCCTGCTTGGTCATCTTCAACGGCTGGGACGAGTCCCGCGCGGAGTTTCTCCAGACTCTCGCCCGCGGTGGCATCGTCTGTGCGCCCATCATCGTCGGCCAAGGCCCGCCTCCTGCCGGAATTCACGGGCATTGGCTGGAGTCGGGAGAAATCGCCCGCGATCTCCGCCGTCTGCCGCCCCGTCTAACTGCTTAACTCCAGCCCAACCCACCGCCATCCATCAGGTCCAGCCACCACCCCGTTTCATCCTCGGCGCATCGCTCCTATTCTGGGGGACTATGACGGATCGACCGCTGACTGGCATCCTGTTAGCCGTGCTGGTGGAAAGCGCACGATGGACCAAATTTCGTTGGGATTTCAACGAGGAAGCGTGTGGTCGGGCATGGCAGTTCACCACCGTCGCGATCGCACTGGCGGCGGTGTTAGTGTTTCTCGATGGCACGCCATATGAGGCACTGCCCAATTTACTCACTTGGATGCCGGCACTGTTAGTGCCCATGCAGTTCATCCAATCCTTTGGACTCAAGGAGGCCATGCCGCTGAATATTTTTTCATTTCTCGCGAGGCACCGCCGCAAGCGCAACCTCCGTCTGGGACTCACCGAGGCGGTCATCCACGTCAACTTCGGCAACATCTATTTCGTCACCGCGATGATCGCCGCCACCTTGGGTCGCCAGTCGAACTCGTGGCCCTTTCTACCCGGAATCATCATTCTAACCGGCTGGATGCTTTTGTCAGCCAGTCGCAGTCGCCCGGCCTACCTGCTCATTGCGCTAACCGTCGCGGGCGGCATCGCGATTGTCGGCCAACTAGCGATCAAGGAATTGCAGACAAGGCTCGGCAACAGCGGCCCCGGGCGGACTACCTTCAACCCTAATTCCATCTCCACCCTCGTCGGCAGACCTGGCCGCATCGAGCAATCGCCGGACATCATCTGGCGATTGAGGCCTGCGGCCAATACGCCACCGCCCGCCTTATTGCGCACCGCCACTTACAATGCGTATGCCGACGGCCGCTGGACCATCCGCCCGGTGATCGAGTCGATCTTCAAGGATTTCGATACGCTCGAGCCGAGGACCGGAGAAATCTATCAACTTCTAACTGCCAACTTGTCGCCCGCCGCCAAGAAGGATGCCGTCCGCGCGGGATTGCCACGCTTCAATCTGCGCGGAGCCGCCTTCGCCGAGACTCCGCTCCCGCTGCCGGGCGATGCCGCCAGCGTCCGCGACTTTGAGCTGGACGGGATCGAGCGCAATTCGCTGGGCACCGTCCGCGTTTTCCCGAAAAATTCTGTCATCGAAGGAACCGTGCTGTGGCAGGGCGGCAGCAATCCAGAGAGTCCCCCGTTCAGCGAAGATCTAATCGTCATCAAGCCCGAGCGTCTGGTCCTTAACGAAGTGCTGCTTGCCCTCCGCCTTGATGAACAACCGACACTTCAGGAAAAATTGCGGGTCATCCGTGCGTGGTTCCAACAGAATTTTAGTTACTCACAGGTTCTAACGATCGACAGCCCGGGCTTCACCTCCACCCCCACGGCAGTCGGCCAATTTCTAACCAAGTCGCGGCAGGGACACTGCGAGTATTTCGCGTCCGCCACCACCTTGCTGCTCCGCCAGGCCGGGATCCCGGCACGCTACGCAATCGGTTATGCGGTGAAAGAGCACGAAGCCAACCGCAACGAGTTCGTCGTCCGCGGCATCCACGGCCACGCGTGGTGCCAAGTGTGGGACAAGGACGCACAACAGTGGATCGACTTCGACACCACACCCGGATCGTGGCTCGCCAACCTAACACCGCAGAATTCCGCCATGCAGCGCTTCAACGACCAAGTGAAACGCATCCGCGAAGATTTTTTCCTGTGGCGGAACCGCCCGGCCAATCGGTTAGCCGCCTCGCTCATCATGTCCGCCATCGCCCTCGGAGTGCTGGCCTTCATCGTCAAACGACTCTGGAAATCCAAGCGACGGCTGGAGGCGGCAAAGATGTCTAACGGCTACGAAGGTCCGGTCACCCCAACTCCGCTCAATGCGCTTGAGCACTCGGCGGAGAAACGTCTCGGCTGCCGCCCGCCGGGTGAGCCGTTAGGGAAATGGCTCGCGGGATTGCGCCCGGTGCTTACGGATGCCAGCATCCTCGCTGAAGCCATCGACCTTCACCAACGCCTGCGGTTCGATCCGCAACCGAGGAGGCAAGCCGAGCTAGACCGCCTCGCCAAGCTGGCCAAGCAGTTGGAGTCAGAAATCCGGCGGGGGTGAAACCTCAAGGAGCGTGGGCATCTTGCTCACTTCGCGGCGGCCACGACATGCACATCACATTGACTCGCAGGACCAGCAGCTCGCGTGACAGCACGTCAGTGGGATGTTTGGGGGCACGGAGCCAAGATCTTTGCCGGGATTTGCTAGAGTGGACCAGAGGGTGGTTCTCAAGGAGAGGATTTAGAGTTTCGCAGTTTCAGCCATGCCACGATTGCGATTACTAACAACCCAATGGAACTTGCTATGAGCCACCACGGGAAAGGATCTGATTTTTTG
>JAYVEJ010000531.1:0-3908 GCA_043748885.1 Luteolibacter sp.
AGGAGCGGTGCCGGTCTTGATGCGGGCTTCGGTTTCGCTGATTTCAATGCAGCTCCGCCATGCATCGCCAGTGGTGAAGACGGTGGTGAGAAGTCGCTCGAATTCCTCGCGAGTCATCGTGTTCTGATAGATTTCAAGCGACCCCCAGTCCGGTGGCGCGGCGAGCAGAGAAAGGGCTGGTGCGGGCTTCGTTTGCCGCTCCCACTTGGAAGGTTTGTCAGGCCGAAAAAGCACGGGCAGGTAGGCGATCCATGCCAGACCGAGGATGATCAGCAGGGTGATCGAGCGCTTGAAGGATTTGGACATTCAGGAAATAGGATTGGCGGGGAGCGGCTGAGTGTGGAGCATACTTGAGAGGCGAGTGATCCTCGCGCAACCATCCATTTAATATGCCCATGATTCGTATCTTATTTCTCGGTGACGTGGTCGGTGAACCCGGACGCAAGGCGGTGATCGCACAACTGCCGCTGCTTAAACAGTCGGAAGGCCTCGATTTTTGCATCGTAAACGGGGAAAACTCAGCGGGCGGGAAGGGGATCACGCCGAAGATTGCAATCGACCTGCTGCGGGCGGGCGCGGCGGTGATCACCACCGGCGACCATGTCTGGGACCAGCAGGAAATCGTCGATTATTTCCAGACAGAGCCACGGCTACTGCGGCCGTTGAACTATCCCGAAGGCACGCCGGGCGCGGGCAGTGTGGTGCTAGAAACCCCGAAGGGCCGAGTCGCCGTGATCCAAGTGCAAGGGCGCTCATTCATCCAGCCGCCGCTGGAAAATCCTTATCTCGCGGTGGAAAAAGAGGTCGCACGACTGCGTGCGGACGGCGTGACCACCATCGTGGTGGACATCCACGCGGAGACGACGAGCGAGAAAATCGCGATGGGGCGGATGCTCGACGGGCAAGTTTCGCTGGTGGTCGGCACCCACACGCATGTGCAAACGGCGGATGAGAGTATTTTCCCCGGCGGCACTGGCTACCTCACGGATGCAGGCATGTGCGGTCCCGAGGAATCCGTGCTCGGGCGCAGCATCGAGTCTGTCGTTTGGCGTTTTAAATCGGGAATGCCGACGCGTTTCCCAATCGCCAAGGGACCGGTCCGGCTGTGCGGCGTGATTGTCGATGTGGATGCGGAAAATGGCAGATGCTTGGCCATCAAAAGACTCTCGCTGATGGTGCCTGAAGGTTCGATTTAGGCTGTGATGGGTGGGCCATTTGTTAGGTTGGCGGCGGTTTGCGGTAGTGTCGGGGCTTGCCTTGCCAACAGCGGAACTGATAGGTTCGCACAAGCATGGAAGCACGGGTAAACGAACTCCTTCCCCTCGCGACCAAAATCGCCCGGGAGTTCTCCAATATCCCCGGTTTGCCACATGCTGAAATTGAGCTGGCCGCCCAAGAAGCACTCGCGCGAGCAGCCCGGCTTTTCGATCCTACAAAAGGCGACTTCACCGCATACGCCGCTCCCGCCATGCGCAATGCCTTGCGCGATCTCTACGACCGCCAGGTCCGCCATCACCATCACCACGTTTACGAACTCGACCTGCCGATTATCCACTCCGCCACCACTCCGGAAGCCCGCATCCAGCAGATTCCTGCCCGCGACAGGCCGCTTGCAGATCACGCCGCTGCTCTTGAATCCGGCAAACGCCTCGAACTGGCGATGAGCCACCTCTCTCCGCGTCTCCGCCAAGTCGCCGAAGGCATCCGTGATGGAAAGAGCTACAGCGAAATAGGAACCACGCTGGGCATCTCCAAACAAGCCGCCCATAAACTCGCCGGAGCCGCCATCGCCACGCTTCGCGAGAAACTCGAAGCCATGGGCTTCCAAGGCCTCGACACCTTGGGTCTCTTGAAAAGTGGCTGCGGCGTCTCGCCGCAGTCCGTGCTGGAGGCGTCTCGCCTCCAGTCTTCTCCCCCTCAGGTTGACGATTTCCCCCCTCAACCGTAATCCCTCAACAGAACGCCCAATCTCCTCTCTTTCTCTTCATTTCAGCGTTTCAGTTTTCAGAATTTCAGCTTTTACCCCATGTCCACCGTCCACCTCCAAGTCCTCACCCCGGACGGCACCTTCAAATCATTCTCCCTCACCGAGCACGATACCTTCCTGCTTGGCCGGATGGCGGATTGCCACCTCTGCGTTCCCGGCGATCCGCAGGTTTCCCGCCACCACTTCCTGCTCGAAGCCTGCCCGCCCATGGCTTCCCTGCGCGATCTCGGCAGCATGAACGGCACCACCGTCAACGGCACGAAATGCGGTGGTCGCGAAAAAGGCGAAACCCCGGAACAAGGCGCACTCCGCCAATACCTGAGCATCGACCTGAAACACGGCGACCGCATCACTGTCGGACAATCCACCATCGAAGTGCGCGTAGAATCCACGCCGGGTAACGTCGTGGTTGCCGCAGCCCTACCGGAAGGCGACCTCTCCGGTCTCTCGCCCGAGGCCATGCGGCAGCTCATTTTTGGTAGTCCGGAAAAAGCGATCTTCACTCTCGCCAATTACGCCGTGCAGCGCGAACTCGGCCGCGGCGGTTGCGGGGCCGTCTATCTCGCCACCCCGAAATCCGGCGGCGATCCGGTGGCGGTGAAACTCATGCTCTCTCGCGCCCAGGCGGAACCCCGCGCCATCGAGCACTTCAAGCGCGAAATGGAAGTCATCGCCGGTCTCAAGCATCCTAACATCGTCCGCTTCCTCGACAGCGGCTCGGACCAAGGCACGTTTTTCTTTGTCATGGAATACTGCGACGGCGGCTCACTGGCCGATGTCGCCAAGACCCGCGGCGGCAGCATCCCGCCGGACGTGCTCATGCCGTGGGCGCTCCAGGCACTCGAAGGCCTCGCCGCCGCTCACCAGGAAGGCTTCATCCACCGCGACATCAAACCGCACAACATCCTGCTCCACCGCAACCGCGCCAAAATCTCCGACTTCGGCCTTGCCAAGAATTTCCAGAAAGCCGGCCTCAGCGGCATGAGCATGACCGGCAACTACGCCGGCACGCCCGTCTTCATGCCGCCGGAACAAATCACCAACTTCAAATACGTCAAACCCGTCTCCGACATCTGGAGCTTCGCCGCCTCCCTCTACCAACTCCTTACCGGAAAATTCCCCTACCGCTTCGATCCCAAGCGCGACCCCATCGACATCATCCTCAACGAAAACCCCGTCCCCATCCGTGACAGGATGCCGGGGCTGGAGAAAAACCTCGCTGTCGTCATCGACAAAGCCCTCGTCCGCAATCCCAAAGACCGCTTCCCCGACGCCGGGAAACTGCTAGCCTCACTGCTCAAGCTCAAACCATGAGTCACAATCCACTCATGATCCACACCATTCCGAATTTTAAAAATGGAATCTAAACCCCGCAACCCCAGCCCGAAACCAGCGGAAGAGCCACGCATCTCCCGAGGTCGCACCCGGCCCGAGGCGATTTTTCCGGTGGCACCACCTGCCTCGGCGTTACCAGAGACCTACGCCGCCACGCTTCAGGAGATCAAGACCCACCTCCGCAACGCCCGCATCCGCGCCATTCTCGCGGCCAATCCCATTGTCATCGAAGCGTATTGGCACACCGGAAAAATCATTCTCGCCCGCCAGCAGGAATCCGCTTGGGGAGCTAAAGTCATCGACCGCCTTGCCGCCGACCTTCAGGAAGCCTTCCCTGACATGGGAGGCCTCACTCCTCGCAACTTGTTTTCTATGAGGGCCTTTGCCGAAGCGTTCCCGGATGGTCCAATTGTGAAACAACCTGTTTCACAATTGCCTTGGGGCCAGATCATCCGGCTCATCCAAATGGTCAAAGCCCCCGCCACCCGCGATTTTTACATCCGCGAAACCCTCACCCACGGTTGGAGCCGCGCTATCTTGGAAATTCAAATCCAAAACCAACTCCACCTCCGCGTCGGCAAGGCCC
>JAYVEJ010000532.1:0-3907 GCA_043748885.1 Luteolibacter sp.
GTCGTGGAAGTTCTGCCTGATAGTCCTGCGGCCATCGCCGGGATTCTGAATGGCGACAAGATCATCGCGATCAATGGCAGCCCGGTGAATGGCTTCGCCGGATCGCTCGATAGCATCACCGAGGGCATCATCCTCAGCAAAGGCAAGCAGATCGAATTCACCGTCGAGCGCGCGGGAGCACCGGCACCGCTGAAGTTTATCTCCGAATTTAAAACTCCGAAAACTCAGTGGTTTCAGCGTGGCGGCTTGCGGCAGGTGGGCATCGGCCCCGAGTCTGACCACATCAAGCTCGGCTCAGTCGTCAAGGGCAGTCCCGCCGAGAAAGCTGGGTTTATGGACGGCGATGTCCTCGTCTCGATGAACGGCCAAGCCTTCAAGGATGGCGACAAGGCAATCGCTTTCATCAAGCAAATCGGCGCGAATCCGATCCAGTTCGAAATTTCCCGCAACGGGGTAGCCCTCAAACTAACAGCCACTCCGGTTGTCCCCGTTTCCCCGGCGGGCAAGGGACCGATGTTAGGTCTCGGCTTCGACCCATGGCCCGTGCAAAACGAAGGCATCGTCCATCCGGGTCCGTTCAAGCAAGTCGGCGACAGCTTGCGGATGATGTGGACGACCATTGCCAGCGTCGCCGCGCCGGATTCCAGCATCGGCGTGGGCCACCTGAGCGGGCCGGTCGGGATCGCCAAATTGCAATATCAACTCCTGCAAATGGAGAACGGCTGGCGCCGCATCCTCGCCTTCATGGTGCTCTTCAACGTCAACCTCGCGGTGCTCAACATGATGCCTTTCCCGGTCCTCGATGGTGGCCATATCACGCTTGCCATCCTGGAAAAAATCACCGGTCGCCCGGTCAAGGCCAAGCCGCTGGAAATCCTTCAAACCGTTTGTGCGCTTGCGCTTATTTCGCTGATGCTCTTCGTGACCAGCAAGGACATCGGCGACAGCTTCGGCCACGGTCGCGTTGCCGGCGAGGAAGTGGTGTTCCCGGTGAATTGACTGCGAGGAGGGTTGGCCTCTGGCCGCGAGAGAGGGGATAGATTACTAAAATCACATGGAATTTGCTTCAGCGACCTCTGATGCCCTCTGGCTGGGAAAAGTTCGGCAGGCCCGCGCCATGGCCGAAGAAGCACGCGTACTCGCGGGTCCGCAGCTATTTGCCGGCGTCTGTGAGCGGATGAAGGGAGGGATCCGCGATGGCGGCCCGATGCCGGGGAGTTAGAAGCTCACGGGCTGCTGCTCCGACGTTTTAGAATTCTCGGAAAACTGGAATCCGCCCACCCACCGATCCCATGAAAAACGGTGACGACGCGGTGGCGGTGCAAGGCAAGCGCGCGCTCGACTGGCCCGACATCGAAAAATGGTGCGCGGATCACGACACGCTGGGAGTGCTCGCCCAAGCCAAGGCCGAGGCCGCACTGGCGTGGGAAGATGAAGGTGCGGGCTGACTTTGCTGTTTCCGTGACGGCGGGTGTCCGTTAGCGTCGGCGGGTGACGACGAATGGCGGAGGGATGTTAGTGGCTGCGCCGGAGCGCTGGGACGAGGCGTGTTTCGCCGTGCCGGCGGTGCGGGCAGTGGTGGCATCCGGCTTGGCCACGGGCGTTCTTTGTGCGGAAGCGCAGCGGGAGTTTTGGCAAACCGTGGACGGCCTCACGGTGATCGATTTCCCCGTGAAGACCAAGGCCAAGCTGCTGGCGGCGCAACTCGCAGGAAACTGGCAAGCGACGCTGGCGTGGGAAAATGGTCTCGCTGCGGAGGCTTTTAAGCTCGCGGGAATTCCAAAGCGACTCGGGCCGGACGGGGGAAAATTAAAGAAGCTGCTCACCCATCCGCTCGGTTTTGCGGCGGGGCCGTTAGAGCACCGCGTGAGATTCTATCTAGCGGCGGTCGAGGAGTTGGGGATCCAGACCGGACAAGCTGCATTCTTCGCGCCGACCGAGTTGCGCATCGAACCGGTGCCAGCAGCCGTGTTGCTTTGTCCGGATTCGGACTACGGCCCCAGCCACGAATGGCTGCTTGAGCGCTGGTTGGAAATCGCAGCTCGCCTGATAGAAGGAGGCAGCCGGGTGACCATCGCCAGCGTGGATGGCGGCAGTGGCTTGGGGAAAATTTTGGCGGAGAAACTCGGCGATGAGGTGGAGTTTTTCCACGCCTCGCCGCTGGTGGGGGCGTTGCCGTTGTTAGCGGTCCACCGCTGGGTCATCGCGGCAGATGGCTCGCTGCCGCATCTCGCGGCCCATGTCGGTGCGACGTGTGTCACGCTGTTCGGGCCAAACGATCCTGCTTGGAAACGCCCGCTGGGTCGCCGCCACGCCGTGGTGCGGCGGCATGTCGAGTGTGCGCCGTGCTTGCTGCCGAGATGCCCGCTCGACAGGCGCTGCCAGAATGAGCTGGATCTCGAACGGGTCTGGCAAGCGATCAGCCGAGTTCGATCCTAGCTCGCTTTTCCCCTGGCTCTGGCAGCAGCAGCGCGAAAAACGCCGCTGGGATAAATAGATAGGAGGCCATCAATAACACTCCGGCAAAATCGCCTTGCACCTTGTTAAAAATCCCGAAAAACACCACCCCGACTGCGGATAGAATGCGGCCGATGTTATAGCAAAATCCCGCGCCCGTGCTCCGCAATAACACCGGGAAAAGCGGCGGCAGGCACATGGTAAATAGGCCGAAGCAGCCTTGCATCAGGCCGATGACCGCGAACAACAAGTAGGTCGTTTGCAAGCTGTGAACGCTGGAAAAGGTGAACCACATCACCACCGCATAGCCGCCTAACATCAGCGCGATTGCTTTGGCATAACCCATCACTTTCGCCAGTGCACCTGCTGTGAAATTTCCGATCAGTGAGCCGACCATGATCCAAAGTAGAGCCATCACTGTTGCTTGGTCCTTCGCGGCTTTGACAGTGCCCACTTCCGCTAGGCTACGGATATAACTTTGCTGCCAAAACATAAATGTCCAATGCGCCGTTAGAGACACGGCGCAGATCAACATCACCCGCCAAGTGATGCTCCTCACCTCTGGCCCGAACAGCTCGCGGATGCGCGGCGCGGGCTGGCCTTTGCGCGCCTCCGTCCACACCTCCGTCTCCGGCACCGCGCGGCGGATCCAGAGCGTGATGAAGGCCGGCAGCACCCCGACTAGAAAGATCCATTGTGGCGGATGGCCCTTGAGCAACGCACCAGCGAGGCACGCTAACAAGATCCCGCAGTTCACCGCGCTTTGCAGGGTGGCGGCGATCCAGGGTCGCCATTTCTTCGGCCACGTTTCTGATAGCAGCGAGGCACCCACCGCCCACTCGCCGCCGATTCCCAGCGCTGCTAGAAACCGGAACCCCAGCAGGTGCCACCACTCTTGCGAGAAATACGACAGCCCGGTGAAGCAGGCGTACGTGAGAATCGTCAGCACCAGCGCCTTGCTGCGCCCTAGCAGATCCGCCACCCGTCCGAAAAATCCCCCGCCCAGCGCCCAGCCGACGAGAAACGCCGCCTGGATGATCGAGGCTTTTTGCCCCACCGCGGGATCAGACTCACCGGTCCCTAACAACTGCGCCACAAACGCCGTCGCCACCAGCGTGTAAAGATGCATGTCTAGCCCGTCGAACAACCACCCGAGCCACGCCGCCAAGCCGGACCGCACTTGCTGGGGGGAAAGATCGCGGAGATGGCGGATTTCTTGGGAGTTCCGGGAGTGATTCATCGTGGACTGGCCAGGATTCAAACGCCCCGCCTAATTTCCTGCAATGCCGGACGCATCGAAGACTTTGAACCGGACATCGGGATGGCGGCAATTCGGCAAGTTGCGGGATTGCACAGCAATCATTCCTCCGGTGCCTAACATTATGCGCGGCGAGCATTGTGTTGCTCCATCATCATTGTCAGAACGCCTGACCTCGCGTGACAGCCAACC
>JAYVEJ010000533.1:0-3903 GCA_043748885.1 Luteolibacter sp.
GCAACTGCAAATTCGCGCCACATGCTGTCATCAGTCAGCAGCGTGGGTTGCGAATTGCACTTGGGAAATGCAGCCTGCATCCGGCCAATCGTTAGTTCCTACTAGAGCGGCGCGGCGCGGACGTGAAATCCTCATAAATCACCTTGAAGGTGGAACAATCACTCCACCCGGCACAGAATTTGCGAAAGGCAGACTCATCCAAAAACCGCCATGGCCTCGAAGAAACAACCACCCACTCCCGCTTTCCCCCAAGCCAGCCGCCTTCCTGCGGAAACTCATCAGATTTGCGAGGACGACCATCCGCCGCTCACGACCAACCAAGGTCTCGTCGTCGCGGACAACCAGAACTCCCTCAAGGCCGGCATCCGCGGTCCGCTGTTGTTGGAAGATTTTATCCTGCGAGAAAAAATCACGCATTTCGATCACGAGCGGATTCCCGAGCGGATCGTCCACGCCCGTGGCTCGGGGGCGCACGGTTATTTCCAACCTTACGAATCGCAGGCGGAAATCACGATGGCCGACTTCCTCCAAGATCCCCAAAAGCGCACTGAGGTTTTCGTCCGCTTTTCCACCGTGGCTGGCGGCGCGGGTTCGGTGGATCTCCCACGCGATGTCCGCGGATTTTCGGTGAAATTCTACACCGAGCAGGGCAACTTCGATCTCGTGGGAAATAACATCCCGGTCTTCTTCATCCAAGATGCGATGAAGTTTCCCGACGTGATTCACGCGGTGAAAATGGAGCCGGACCGGGGCTTTCCTCAAGCGGCATCTGCCCATGCCACGTTCTGGGACTTCATCAGTCTAACACCGGAAAGTATGCATATGGTGATGTGGGCAATGTCTGATAGAGCTATCCCCAGATCGCTGCGGATGATTGAAGGATTCGGGGTTCACACGTTCCGGCTCATCAATGCGAAAGGCGAGTCGCGCTTCGTGAAATTCCACTGGCGGCCGACCATTGGCGCATCCGCCGTGTTGTGGGATGAAGCGGTAAAAATCAGCGGTGCGGACCCAGATTTCCATCGCCGGGATTTATGGGAAGCCATCGACAACGGCGACTTCCCCGAGTGGGAATTTGGCTTCCAAGTCTTCGACGAGAAGACCGCCGCCTCGCTGGACTTCGATGTGCTAGACCCCACCAAACTCATCCCCGAGGAAATCATCCCGCTGCGGATGGTTGGGAAAATGGTCCTCAATCGCAATCCCGCTAACCATTTCGCGGAGACTGAGCAAGTCGCGTTTTGCCCCAGCCACATCGTTCCCGGCATCGGCTTTTCCGACGATCCACTGCTGCAAGGCCGCTTGTTTTCCTACCTTGATACCCAACTCAGCCGCCTCGGCGGACCGAACTTCCATCAGATCCCGATCAACGCGCCGCGCTGCCCGATGCGGAATTTCCAACGCGACGGATTGCGCCAAATGGACGTCCCCACTGGGCGCGTGGCGTATGAGCCTAACACCCTGGCCGCCGACTCACCCCGCGAATGCCCGCTGCACGGCTTCCGCACCTTTCCCGAGGCGGTGACCGGCGAGCTGACCCGCAAACGTTCGGAAACTTTTGCCGATCACTACTCGCAGGCGCGGCAATTTTTCCGCTCGATGACGGAACCCGAGCAGAACCACATCGCCAGTGCCTTGGCCTTCGAGCTTGCGCATGTGGAGATCAAACCGATCCGCCAGAAGATGTTAGGGCACCTACGGAATATCGATGCTGCGCTGCATGACACCGTCGCCAATGCGCTGGGAATGACCGGCCAAACGCAAACCATACAACCCGCCATCACGCCGCGGGATTTGCCCGCATCGCCAGCGCTCAGCTTGGTGATGAAAAACCCCGGCACCTTGAAAGGCCGCAAAGTCGGCGTCCTGCTAACGGATGGCTTCGCTGCCAAGCTGCTAGCGATGATCCGAGCTGATTTCAAAAAAGAGCAATGCCGAGTCGCGCTGATCACCCCGAAAATCGGCGGTGCGACGGGCGATGACGGGGTCCACGTCGAGCCAGACTTCGCGCTCTCCGGTGGGCCGTCTTTCTTCTTCGACACCGTGCTGCTACTTCCATCCGCCGAAGGTTGTGCCGCGCTAGTGACGGAAACTGCCGCTGTCAACTGGGTGCGCGATGCGTTCGGTCACCTCAAAATCATCGGCCACGTCGCCGCTGCCGGGCCATTGCTCGATGCCGCATCGGTGATGCCGGATGCCGGGGTGCTAGCCGTTAGTGATAAGGCTAGCCTCGCGAAGTTTATACAAACTGCCAAGGCCGGGCGACTCTGGGAGCGCGAACCCACCTTGCGCAGCATTGGCTAAAAACCATTCTTCTAACAACACCATGAACGAACAACACCACGCAAGTCTCAAACAGTATGTGAACGACGTGATCGCCCTTGAGCGCGACATCGCTAACGCCGTGCAAATCCAGAGCGACGATGAGAGCACCGCCAAGCATCCCGGCCTGCGTGGCATTCTCCACGTCATCGTCTCTGGCAGCGAAGAACGGATCGTGCTCTTAAAGGCGCTCAGCGACGACGAAGGCGCATCAATAGGTGCCGCGTTGAAAGAAGGCATAACCGCTATGGCCGGCACCCTCGCCGGACTCTATGGCAAGGTGCGGGAACATCCGGTTTCGCGCATGGTTAGAGATGATCTCATCGCGATGGATGTGTGTGCGGCGAGTTATGGAATGCTGCTCACGCTGGGCTTGGCGATCGGTCATTCGCGGTGTGTGGAACTCGCCACCAAGGGACTCGCAGCGAGCACGTCGTTGGTCATGCGCTTGTCGGATATTTTACCGGCGGTCGTCTGCAGTGAGCTGGCGGAGGACGCACCGCTGGCAGATCCATCCGCCGTCGCGACTGCCCAAGCACGGATTCGCGCGGCTTGGTCAGCTGGTGGCTAACACTTCTCGACCCTCGCGCCCTCCATTTGGGAGAGTACGGCCAGTGATCCGCTTGCAAACCCACACCGCGAATGAAAGATACCCAACGACCTTGGCCAAATGAGTTGCGGCAGGCGGTGCATGTTCTGGGTTCGCCGCTCGCGGCCATCCGCGTGCTGGTGGAAGTTCTGCGCCTGACCGATGACGACGCAGAGCGAAAGGTGGAGCTGCTGGAGATGATGGAGTCGCAGGTGGATGAACTCGCTGTGGGCCTTTCAGCGCTGACGAAGTATTTCACCCATGTCGAGGACGGCGGGGCAGTTAGAGCCGGGTCCGCAGCCACTCGTTTAGAAGATTGAGATCCGTCGGCTTGGCGAGATGTTCGGTGAATCTGACGGGCGACTTCAAATCCATCCATCTCAGGCAAACCGATGTCTAGCAGCACCTCCTGAGGCAGGAGGTCGGCCACGAATTTAAATGCTTCCGGGCCAGAGTGTGCAGTGCGAGTTGCGTGACCCTCCAAAGTTTGAAGCATCGGCGGCGTCATGGCTGCCATCCACGATGTGCATCCGGCACGAACCCACCGTGCCCGCCGCGATCCTCGCCGGTGGCACTGAGGTAAGTGAAGCGCCACTCACCGTCCATGACCGCGAGTCCGTCGGTGATGCTACCAAGGACGGTTTTCAGCTTGAGGTGCGCACGCCGCAACGCTTCTCGTTCTTCTTCATGGCGGTCATCGCGCGGGCACGCTGCAAATGCGCCCAAATCAGCGGTGTGAGATCGTTCGTTAGATCAACTTCATCCTCCCGCAGGTCTTAGGTCACCTCCACCTCGCCTGCTCCATCGTCTATTTCGACAAACACGTAGCTCGAGACAGTGAGCTAAGGTCCGGTTTTTTCCCACACGCATCGGATAATTTCGTCCACGTCGCTTAGGACTCACCGTAAAATAAATCATCAGACTCTTGGGCGGATTATGTAGTTCCATTCGCCGTGGAAATCGGCTCTTTGGATCGATAATGCAGCTAGTTC